>JAYRUI010000025.1:9842-14034 GCA_041919175.1 Rheinheimera sp.
CAAAAGGGTTGGCGAGATTGGCGCAGGATTGTTGGTGCTGTTGGGTGTTGAAGCCACTGATGACCTGCAGAAAATGAAAAAGCTGGCGGATAAAGTGCTGAAGTATCGTTTGTTTAACGATGAAAACGGCAAAATGAACCTGAACGTTCAACAAAAAGGCGGCGCCCTGCTGGTGGTATCGCAGTTTACGCTGGCAGCAGATACCAACTCGGGCTTAAGACCCAGTTTTACCCCTGCGGCTTTACCGGAACAAGCCGAGCCTTTGTATCAGGCATTTACGGCTTATTGTGCGTCACAAGGCATCACAGTAGCCACAGGGCAGTTTGGGGCTGATATGCAGGTGAGTCTGGTCAATGACGGCCCTGTTACTTTCTGGTTGCAGGTGTAAATTTTTGTTTTAACTAGCAGTTCAGGACGCATCTGAGCGAGTTTAGCCTGAGCGGACAGAGTCTGGGCTAGCCTGGTGTGGGTTTAGCAGGAACCATCTCCAGAATTTTATTCAGATAACCAGGTACGGGCAGCACGCTCAGTTGATAGTGATACTGTCGGCACAATAAATGTACGTAATCAGGCACATCAGCTTGTGGCAAGTTCATCAGTAGTGGCGTGTTGCGCTGTAATAACTGTTCCAGTAACAGCACCCCGTCAGCCGGCCAGGGGTAAATATCAACAAAAATCATGTCATAAGTGCTGCTTGCCCGGCACAGCTGGCGGGCAAATTCCAATGCTGGTGCACAAATCAGCAGCTCCTTGTCAGCGGCAAAAAAATACTGTTGGTACAACGCAATAATATCGGCGCTTTGTTCTACTGTGCTCAGTTGCCTGCCGGGCCAGCGACTGCTGAAAGCGCGGTTCAGTTCGCCGGCGCCAAGGCCAAATTGCAATAAATGTCGCCATGGCTGTTGTTCCAGCAGTAATAACACCAGTTGCAGATGCGGGTAAGTAATTCCGGCAGGATCTGCCAGGTTCAGTTGACTCTGGCGCTGACCATTGAGCAGCAGATAACGATAACCCTCTTGCTGTTCAACCCGCACTTCACCTTGTTCCAGCATTTGCCAATGCAGTATGGCTTGAGTTCTGTTATCGCTTTGTTCCACAATGCCTCCGCTGAAATACGGCAGCCATCCGCGCTGATGATGCCGCTGACATTCCCCTGATAGAAGGATTCTGTAATGAAGTGGCAGCTTATCGCTCCTGCAACCGAAGCTCAATGGCAGGCTTATTATCAACTGCGTTATCAGGTGTTGCGAGCCCCATGGTTACAACCGCCGGGTTCTGAGCGTGATGAACTGGAAGACGTGTCAGTGCACCGGATGGTTCAAGGTACAACAGGTGAAGCTTTGGCTGTTGGCCGCTTACATCTGGTGGATAAAGACACTGCCCAGGTACGTTATATGGCGGTTTCTGAGCAAGCGAGAGGGCAGGGACTGGGCCAACTGGTGCTACAGGCGCTGGAGCAAGAGGCGCTGGCGCTTGGAGCCAAACGGTTGATTTTAAACGCCCGTGACAGTGCTACTGGTTTTTACCAACAGGCTGGTTACCAGTATGGTGCTATGCAAGCAGCGTTATTTGGCATACCACATCAGCAAATGTGGAAACAGATTTGCGTTGACCGTGACAGCAATACCTTGCAAGCCTGGAGCCGTGAGTTGGTGGCTTTGTGGCACCAGACCATTCCATTATCGGCCTTTATGCAGCTGGATATTGAAACTTTTGACGGCAGCACTTTGTATTGCAGCGCGGCTTTAGCGCCAAATCAAAATCTGCACCACACCATGTTTGCCGGCAGCATTTATACGCTGGCCACCCTCACGGGTTGGGGTTTGGTTTATCTGCAATTGCAGGATCTTGGTCTGGATGGGGACATAGTACTGGCCGACGGTCGTATCCGTTATCAGGCGCCGCTCAAACATCAGCCCAGAGCCAGGGCCAGTTTGTTGCAGGTGCAAGGCGGTTTACAGGCGCTGGCGCAAGGTAAAAAAGTGCGGCAAGTTATTCAGGTTGAATTGCTGGACGGTGAGCAGGTGGTGGCCGAATTTGAAGGCCGTTTTGTCGTTTTACCAAAAAAAACGGAGGCACAGCATGCAAGCTAAACCCACTATTATTATTCTCGGTTGTGGCTGGCTTGGGCTGCAGCTTGGTCAGATATTAGCGTCCGCAGGTTACCCGGTGTACGGCAGCAGGCAGTCGGAAGCTGGTCTGGCAGCTTTGCCTCCTTCCATTCAACCTTTGTTATTACAGTTCCCACTGCAAGAATTACCTGAGCAGCAACAGACCATTTGGCAAGATGCCTGGTTGTTATGTGCCATTCCGCCGGCGGCAAACAAACGTAGCCAAACTGAGTATCTCGAACTGTTACGTAACGTTACAGTTCTTGGCAATAAGGCCGGCGTACGCGGTGTGATTCACTGCTCCAGCACCGGTGTTTATCAGGGTTTGACGGGGGAGGTCACTGAAAAATCTGTGTTGCCACAAAGCGGAAAATCGCTGCTCCTGGCTGAAGCAGAGCAGCAATTACAGCAGATAAAACCGTGCGTTACGTTGCGCTTGGCTGGCCTGATTGGGCCTGGTCGGCACCCGGCAAACTTCACTGCAGGGCGTTTGATCGCCGGAGCAACACTGCCGGTGAATATGGTGCATGCACTGGATATCGCAGAATTTATCCTGGCTTTATTGTCTTTGAACCCGACACAAAATGACTGTTTTAACCTTTGTTGTCCCGAGCATCCGACAAAACAGCAATTTTACAGTGCTGCTGCTGCAGCAGCTGGGTTGCCTGCACCTGAGTTCATTGAGGCAGAAGCGCAAGCACGACAGGTGAGTGCTTTATATAGTCAGACGTTACCCGGTTTTAACTATCGTTTTTATTCACCCTTGTCAGCGCTGCCATATTGTTGATTTAAAATCATTTATCAGCTTTTTATCACAGTGCAATTAAGTTTCTAACTTCACAACAACTGATACTGGCGAGGTTTTTTGCAGAAGGTTGTGTTATGTCGAATAAATGGATACTTAGCTCGGCGCTACTGATGTTGTCAGCATTATTAATTGCATCAGGTTGTTTGTTGTTGCAGGAGTCTTTGTTGTGGACCTGGCAGAGTAGCCTGCTCAGGGCAGATTGGTTCTGGTGGTTCTTTCTTGCATTGCTGTTACTTGGCATAGTGGCAAATCTGTGGGTTTTTTGTTCCGGTAAATCGTTTTACAATGTGCCGAAAACACGTCATTTTGAATCTGAATCACAACGTGAACATCGTTTTGCCAGCCAGCAACAGGAGTTTTTTCAGCGTTATGGTTCGTTGTTTCAGCCTTTGGCCGGCAAAGCAAATTTTTTCTTGTATGCCGATGGTAACCACAGGCTGTTGTTGCAGCTTTATCCTGATCCCTTGTTGCAACCCGGTTTAGAGCAGATGTGTTCTTTGCTGCAATCTATGTTGGTCTATCAATGTGACAGTGCTTTCGTTGTTTCTTTGCAGCCAATGACAGCTCAGGCAAAAATTTTTGCCCGCGAAGCCTGTATTCAAGCCATTGATTTTTCAGCATTGGAGCGGCAATTGTGTGACGACGAATTTCTGGCTGCAGCCTGTTAAAATAGTTGACAATATCAAGTTTTCGTCAGGTTTTTCTTGTCTCTGTTTTGGCAATATGAAGACGCTTTTGCGAAGAAAGGAACAACATAAATCCAGGGTTGGATACCAAACGCTTTCTGCCTGGCTGGACATTGTCCAGCCTTTTTCTTTTCTAATCCGGCCGGAACAAATTGCTGCTGACGGTGTATTGACTGTGCAGGCAAGAACAAATTTATCACAACAAATAACCCTATACAGATGAAGTCGACTTGCGTTTGTGGCTTGCGAGCGCCTTAGAATTATCCTGCACTAAGCACTAAGCACTAAGCACTAAGCACTAAGCACTAAGCACTAAGCACTAAGCACTAAGCACTAAGCACTAAGCACTAAGCACTAAGCACTAAGCACTAAGCACTAAGCACTAAGCTATTTTGCGTTGAGTATTTGTCCCGGGTGTACAAATTGGTGGGGAATCACGGCGCCCTGATGACGCCGTCAACAGCGGTTCAGATTTTGAAGGTGTGGACGGACTGTTGCAGTGCGTCGGCACTTTGCGCTACAGCATCACTATGGGTCAGAGTGCGCCCGGCTTTCTCACTGCTTTGTTCGGCCAGTTCCACCATACG
>JAYRUI010000026.1:0-12869 GCA_041919175.1 Rheinheimera sp.
CAGCCAGTGCTTTACCGCAAAATGTCAAAATGCCTTTGATGTTGCAGGAATGTCTGGGCTGCCATCAACAGGAGCGCCATCAGCCGGTGGCGCGTTTTCCTAATGGTTTTGGCAAATGGCAGGACAGTCAGTGTTATGGCTGCCATCAGGAAATCAGTGAAGTGGCCGCCAATCTGGCTGCAGGTAAAAATGACAAACGTTATCTGAGTTTGCCTGTCAGCGACGAGCGCTTAAAAGTACTGGCAGAGCACCCTATGCCTTATTTGCAAGCGCCGCGCGATATGTTGCTACCAGGCCGCTCCGACTTTGCTTCTTTGCTGCAGTTTTTACAAAGGCCCCATGGCCGTTGTGAAAAACCAGGCGCAATTGCAGATAAAACCGCTTTGACCAAAACCACAGCGGCCAACACAGCAGCAGTCTGCGCTGCCCCCGCCATGATGGCCTACCCCAGCCTGACGGCGACCGATTTACAACATTTTCAGAGTTTTATCGGTGCAACAACGCCAGAAGGTAACAGCAACAACGGCCAGCAGTTGTTTAGCGCCCAGTGTGACAGCTGCCACCAGCACAGCAACACATCGGGTTACAACACTGTGGCGCTCAGTTTATTTGCCAGTGACTGGCTTCAGCAGTATCAGCATAAAGCGGGTAACAACTATCAGCTAAGTGCAGAAGAAAGTGCTGATTTAACAGCGTTTTTTAATAACGAACGCAGCCAAAAACAGCAGCAGCTCGATAAAGCCGTTGGTGCCCTTGGCAGCAGCTGGCAACAACTCAAAGCCCGTCAATTGGCACAACCCGAAATTGCTTATCTGTGGCAACACTTCTGGCGCGACGCCAATTGCGTGCATTGCCACGGCATTGAGGGCAGAGCCAAAGATAAATTTGATAGCTCAGAGCAGGGCATCAAAAGTTATCTGCAAGCAGGCAAAGGGGCCCAGTTGTATTACCGGTTAAAAATCCGTCAGCTGGAGCAACAACACGGTATAGGCGCAGCTGTGCCTGGCATGCCGATGACAGGTGCTGCGCTACCGGATCCATTTATCAATCTGGTTGGTGGCTGGCTGAAAGCCGGTTGTCCGGATCAACAAGGTTTATCCCATTGTGTAGATTTATAGGAATCTTTATGTTTAATTTTATGTTTTTTTACAGAGGGTTATGCGATAACCCGCTGCAGCTTTATAAAAGCCGCAAACGACAAGGCGCAGTCAGACTTGCCATGCAGGCGGCTTTGTTAACGCCTATTTTATCTGTACCTGTCTTTGTGGACGCCAGCCCGGTCAATCCGTTGGTGGTCAATATGCACAGCCGCTATAGCGTCGATGTACAAGGCAAATTTCACCTTTTTGCCGACACTGTTGACGCTCAGCTGGTGTGGTACGTCCCTAAAATTGGTGGCATTCGCAATCTGAACGGCGCACCCAGCCTTTCAGTAAACAGCAGTGTGATACCGGACGGCCCTTTTGCCGGTCAACATGGTTTGCTGGTGCAAGGCGAGTTTTCTACCGCAGGCTTATCCGGTGATTTACAACTGTTGCAAACTGAAGCCGCCAGATTAGGCCATAGGTTGTTACCGGCCGAAGCAACAGGCGCCGAAACGCAAATATTGCTGGGTGGTTTTGCCGTCGACAGCAGCGGAAAAATGACCGCCAGCTGCAGTGTGTATCAGATCCCAACGCCATCAGGTGCAGTGGAAATACCGGTGTGCCGGGCGCAAAATGCTTATGGCGAGTGGCAGGATGTGGATTTTATGAGTGCCTTTCAGGCCAGCCTACCGCAAGGTGGCCGCAGTGTCAGCCAGCTGATCCCTTTTCATGGCAATACCTTGCCGGGCTGGGAAGATGTATTCAGCTCTTTATTACAAACCGGTTCCAGCTGGGATGGCCAAATTCAGCTCATCACCGACTGGAAAATTAATACCAATGTGACGTTAAAAGACGCTGAGTATCAGGTGAACTGGCGGCCGCTTTATCAGTATTTATTGCCCAAAGTGCGCAGTTTAGGCTGGCGCATCAGTGCTGAACAAGTCAGCCAGTTGCTGGGGCAAGCCATTATTGAACGCCGTGGTATCACTTTGAGTTATGTGCACGACAACGGCAGTTTGCAAAGTGCCCCTAAAAATGAAATTCAACACCAGCGGGTGGTGAATGATGTGATCCACAATCTGCGCAAAAAGCTGTTTACGCCAATGAAAAGGCTGCGTTTACCGCTGCGCACGCTGGTGAATCAGCAGGATCCAATCAATCCGCTGCTGCCTTTTGTGCCGCCTACCCATGCCGAACTGCAGGCCAAATGGGGCCAGCAAAGCACTCAGGTGATCCAGCGGGTGCCTTATTTAAAACATCGCCGTGAAATTGAAATGCAGCAGGAAATGTTAAAACAACAAGGCGACGTGCAGTTTTTAACTGCAGTGCTGCAACCTGAAGTGCGCCGATGTGATCAATACCCGCTGCAACTGAACGCCAGCGGTGCACAAGAGCGGCTGGCTTATTGTAATAATCCTTGTGATTACAACAGTGAAACCCCCTACCGTTATTGTGATCCGATAGAACCGCCACCACCGCCACCGCCGCCGCCGCCACCACCACCACCGCAGGAGCTGGTGTATATTCTGAAAAGTAACTACCTGTTTTTAATCAGAAACAGCAGCAGTAGCTTCCAGAGTTATTTAAGTGACGTGGAGCAACTGAATGTGTCTACTTTTATGACCATTGATTGTGTGCAAGGCAATGTCGACGCTAAGTTAACGTATGTCACCAACGCTGGCTGTCAGGGTTATCAATAACCATCCCAGCGCAGCAGCATGTGAAACAAAGAAGCGGTGACCATCAGGTACACCGCTTTTTTGTTAATAAACAACAGCTTCCATTGTTCTAAACAGCATGTTAGCCTGCATTAGCATAATATTTGTACAAAAAACAACCATAAAGGAATGACGATGCGCCAGCCCCCCGAACAACAAAGCAGGTTGCGCAGCTATGTAGGCTGGCTGATTCTATTGTGGCTGGGCTTAACCTGGCTAAGTGCAAAGCCTGTGCTGGCTGCCACCATCAACAACATCCAGGGCGACCAGCCATGGCCAGCACAACCGGTATTGCAGCTTCAGCCTGAGCTGGCGCAAATCATCGAGCCAACAGCACAACTACAAAAACTGGCCGAAGGTTTTGGCTGGGCTGAAGGCCCAGTGGTGGAGCCACAAAGCGGTGATGTGCTGTTTTCCGATGTTCCAGCCAATAAAGTGTACAGGTACAGTGCCAAAACCGGTCTGCAAACTTATTTGTTTCCTTCGGGTTACACCAAAATCCAGGCTGGCAATCCGGGCCAGGGCGCCAATGGTTTAATTTTCAATCAACAACAGCAGCTGGTATTGGCACAACATGGCGACAGAGCTTTGGCGGTACTGGACGGCTTTGACAATCATCAGCCGCGCTATCAACCGCTGGCGCTGACGTATCAGGGCAAAAAATTCAACAGTCCAAATGACCTAGTGCAGCACAAAGATGGGTCTTATTATTTTACCGATCCCCCTTATGGTTTAGCCAAAGGTGATAAAGATCCGTTAAAACAGCAACCACAGAATGGCGTGTATCGGCGCTCAGCTGACGGCACTATCACTTTGTTGCACTCAGCCTTAAGCAGACCCAACGGCCTGGCCTTTTCGCCGGATCAGCAGTTTTTATATGTCGCCAATTCAGACCCCGAAGCGGCGCAGTGGTGGCGTTTTAAACTACAAAATGACGGCAGCCTTGGCGAAGCAACATTGTTTTTTGATGCCACAGCTATGGTGAAACAAGCCCCTGGCTTGCCTGATGGTTTAAAAGTGTTGCCCTCCGGCCATGTATTGGCAACAGGCCCGGGTGGTGTGCTGATTTTTAACGATAAAGCACAACATCTTGGCACTATTCAAACCGGCGTTGCAGCTGCCAATGTGGCGTTAAGCCCGGATCAACAAAACCTCTATATCACCGCCAGCAGTTATTTATTCAGGATACCACTGCAGCCCAAAGCTCAGCCAAAGGCGGTGAAATAACAGCCAAAGGCGGCGAACTAACAGCATTTTAAACTGCAAGCCCCAACAGCAAAGCAAGCTGCCTTAAAGTGGCTTAGTTGTTTTAAACAAAAGCTACCGCGATGTGACAGAGTCTGTCATATTGCCATCAGGCCTTTGGGGGAGTGTGACGAGATGTGTTTACAACGCCTGCTGCCTGCTGTTTTGTTGTTGCCCGGTTTTTTATCTGGCATAGCCTTATCTGCTTTATTGCTGCCTGGTATTTGCAGTGCGGCTGAACCTGCAACACCGCTGACAAAACTCACACTTTATACCGAACATTTCCCGCCATATAGCTTTATCAAAAACGGTGAAGTAAGGGGCATTAACGCCGATATTCTGCGTGAAGCCTGCCAGTTGGCCAAACTTGAATGTGATATGGTCAGCCTGCCATGGCTCAGGGCTTATGCCATGGCGCAACAGCATGATAACGCAGGATTATTTCCCACAGTGCGCACCGCTAAAAGAGCCAAACATTTTCAATGGGTGGGGCCTTTGGCTTCTTCAAAAGCTTATTTATACCGTTTAAAAAGCCGGCCTGACGTCAACCCGGTGTCGCTGGAAGCAGCGAAAAACTTTGGTATCGCCGTGGCGCGTGGTGATGTTTATGAAGAGTATTTTTTAGCCATGGGTTTTGAATCCGGCAAAAATCTGCTGGATTTTGCCACTAAATCTGAGCCTATTCCGCTGTTTTTAAAAGGCAAAGTGGATTTAATTGTCGCATCTGAACTGGTGATGCCGGCCTGGCTGAGTGCCCTGCATCAGCCGGTCGATCTGGCAGAACCGGTATTAGACATTTCGCTGATTGGCCATAACTTTCTGGCACTGAATAACAAGATGCCGCCGCACAGAGTACAGCAACTGCAACAAGCCTTAGATAGCCTAAAAAGCAGCGGCCGCTTCCGGCAAATTATCAGTCGTTACCATGATCAACCAGAGCTGTTTTTTGGCCAGCTCTGATGCCGAACAAGCGCAATGCAGTTACTTTTTCTGCATCAGATAACCGGATAAACCAATAAACAGCAGGCTTGGGAAAATAGCGCCCAATAACGGCGGCAACTGATAGACCAAAGCTATAGGGCCAAATACTTCATTGGCCATATGAAAACCAAAGCCTGTCAAAATGCCCATCAACACTCTGGCGGCCATAGTGACGCTACGCAGCGGGCCAAAAATAAAAGACAAGGCCATTAACATCATCGCCACTATGGTTAAAGGCTGAGTGGCTTTACGCCAGTATGCCAACTGATAACGGCTACTATCCTGTTGATTCGCATCCAGATAATCCAGATAACTGCTTAAACCCTGCAAACTCAGCAGTTCAGGCTTTACACTGACTACCCCCAGTTTGTCGGGCGTTAAACTGGAACGCCAGCGCTGCTGCGCCCATTGGTGCTGTTCCACTTTGTCATCGCGAAAATGCAAACGGCTGACTTGCTCCAGCTGCCAGACCCCGGCGACAAAAACCGCTGACTTGGCGTTGACGATGGCTTGCAGGGCTAATTCAGGTGAAAACTCGTAAATGGTGACGTTTTTCAGGCCACCATCGTCCGACACCTGGCGGATATTGACAAAATCGTCACCATCTTTGGCCCAAACGCCTTGCTGCGCGGCAAATAAATTACCGCCGGAAATGGCTTTGGTTTTAAGTTCTCTGGCAAATTTTTCCGAAGCAGGCGCGGCCCACTCCCCCACAGCCATCACCACCAGCATCATCAACAATGCCGATTTCATCACTGAGCTGATGATATTCAGCCGCGACATACCGGCCGCCTGCATCACCACCAGCTCGCTGTTGCTCGCCAGCATGCCTAAACCAATCAAAGCGCCAATCAGCGCGGCCATAGGGAAAAACATCACAATGTCGCCAGGCACACTACAAAGGCTGAACATCGCCGCCACCAGCATCGTATAATCACCACGGCCCACTACTCTGAGCTGGTCAATAAAACGGAACATGCCCGACAACGCCAGCAGCACAGACAATGACAATAACGAGGTGGATAAAATGCTGCGGCCAATATACACATCAATAATTTTAAGCATGTTCACCCCGGCCAAAAATGCGCGCTTTTAAACGCTGCGCACCAGCGCGATTTTGCAATAACAACACAGCGGCCAAACCAAGCACCAGGGCGTGGATCCACCAAAGCCCAACTGACTGCGGCAATTTGCCGTTTTCAATAAAGTTGGTGCCGACAATCAGCAAAATGTAATAGGTTAAAAACAACGACAAAGCCGGCAACAAACGGCCAAATTTGCCCTGACGCGGGTTTACTTTACTCAGCGGCACCGCCAGCAACATTAAAATAGGAATAGAAAGCGGGATCGCCAGCCGCCAGTGCAGTTCGGCCACAGCTTCAGGGTTGGCCCGCTGCTGATATAAATCCATGGTCGGTAAACTTTTTAATTTACGGCGGCGCTGCTCTACCTGCTGTTCACGGATTTGCAAATCGTACCGGCCAAATTCCAGCACATCATATTCAGGCGCATCCACAGCACCTGCGTATCTGCGGCCATTATTCAACACCAGCCGCTGCGCGCCGGTGCTGTCTTCCTGCACTGTGCCGGTTTCGGCGTATACCACAGAGTGCTGACCGCCCTCTTCAGTGGCTTGTTGCGCCAGAAACACTTTGGACAAGCTGTGGCCGTCACGGCTGATGTCCTGCACAAACACCACAGCTTTGTCATTGGAAGTTTGTTGGAAACGCCCGGGAATTAACGTCGATAAACCAGAATCTGACGAAACTTTTTCCAGCAGCTGATATTCCCGCTCTGCCGCCCAGGGGCTTAAATGCAACGTTAAACCAGCAGCAAGCAAAGCAATAACGAATGACAACACCAGCGTAATACGCCCGACCAGCCACTCGCTGACGCCGGTGGCGTGTAGCACTGTCATCTCACTTTCAGCATAAATACGGCCGTAGGCGATTAAAACGCCCAAAAACGCTGCCAAAGGCAAAATTAAAATGGCCATCTGCGGCAGTTTTAAGGTCACTAAAGTAAAGACCAACTGACCCGGCAGCTCGCCTTCTGAGGCGTCAGCTAAGGTTTTGACAAAGCGCTGACTTAAGATAATAGTGATTAAAATCAGAAACACAGCGAGCTGAGATTTAAACACTTCGCCAATCAAATAACGAAAAACAATCAAAATGCCCCCCAAAAACCAGTCTTTTTGCTGGCACCCTGGCAATTTTTAAGTAAACTGGATATTTATAGCAATTATTATCGACTAAAGTCCGGTGAAATCCGAGCTTTTTTATCAGCGCCAGCATCTCTTCACTGGCCCAAAGCGCGGTGTTACCACAGCATAGTCCATCAGAATCAGGAGTTGACATGGAGTTCAGCGTTAAAAGCGGAAGTCCGGAGAAACAACGCAGTGCTTGTATTGTCGTCGGCGTGTACGAACCACGTCGTTTATCTGCGGTGGCCGAACAATTAGATAAAATCAGTGAAGGTTATATCAGTAACCTGCTGCGCCGTGGTGATCTGGAAGGTAAACCTGGCCAGATGTTGTTATTGCACCATGTGCCGAATGTGCTGAGCGAACGTGTATTACTGGTGGGTTGTGGCAAAGAGCGTGAACTGGACGAACGTCAGTACCGTCAGATCATCGCCAAAACCATCAGCACCCTCAATGAAACCGGCTCCATGGAAGCGGTGTGCTTTTTATCTGAATTGCATGTCAAAGGCCGTGATACCTACTGGAAAGTGCGCCATGCGGTGGAAACCACCCAGGATTGCCTCTATGTGTTTGATAAGCTGAAAAGCAAAAAAGACGAAACCCGCCGTCCACTGCGCAAAATTGTGTTTAACGTGCCGACCCGCCGCGACCTCACCATAGGTGAAAAAGCGGTAGAACATGGCCTGGCCATTGCTGCCGGTATTAAACAATGTAAAGACGTTGGCAATATGCCACCGAATATCTGCACCCCGGCCTGGCTGGCCGAACAAGCGCAGGGTCTTGGCCCTATCAGCGACAAACTGAGCATTGAAGTGCTGGGTGTGCCTGAAATGACAGCACTGGGTATGCATTGTTATCTGGCAGTTGCCCGCGGTTCTGACAACGAAGCCAAAATGGCGGTCATTAAGTATCAGGGCGCGATGGATAACAGCGCACCTGTGGTGCTGGTCGGCAAAGGTTTAACTTTTGATACCGGCGGCATCAGCTTAAAACCCGGTGATGCCATGGACGAAATGAAATATGACATGTGTGGCGCCGCTTCTGTGCTTGGCACTATGAATGCTGTGGCTTCCCTCGGCTTACCGCTGAATGTGATTGGTGTATTGGCCGCTGCAGAGAATATGCCGGATGGCAAAGCCTATCGCCCCGGTGATGTGCTAACCACCATGTCAGGTCAAACTGTTGAAGTGTTAAACACTGACGCCGAAGGCCGTTTAGTGCTGTGTGATGCGCTCACTTATGTTGAACGTTTTGACCCGGATGTGGTGATAGACGTGGCCACTTTAACCGGAGCTTGTGTCATTGCTTTAGGTAAACACGCTTCTGGTTTACTCAGTAACCACAACCCGCTGGCGCATGAAATTCTGAATGCATCAGAGCAAAGTGGTGACCGCGCCTGGCGTTTGCCGCTCTGGGATGATTACCATGACCAACTGGAAAGCCCTTTTGCTGATTTCAGCAACTTAGGTGGCCGCGCCGCCGGTACTATCACTGCCGCTTGTTTCCTGTCGAAATTCACCCGCAAATATAACTGGGCGCATTTAGACATTGCCGGTACTGCCTGGCGCAGTGGTGGCAAAGATAAAGGCGCGACCGGCCGGCCTGTGGCTATGCTGACGCAGTTTTTAATTAACCGCGCTGGGTTACATCCGGAAGGTTAAACTGCGAAAAGCAGATTTTGCAGAAGCAACTGGCCCGGTTTTCCTGGCCAGTTTTGTTTTAAGCCCCTGGCAGTTGCCGTGATTGTGATGATGCTGGTGAAAAACAGGAAACCCCATTGATGCAAGTTCAGTTTTATCTGCCCGCAGCGTTAGATGCAGCTGCCACAGCCAACAGCGCAGGCTCTGCTGAACTGTTATTGGCTTGCCAGCTCTGTGCAACGCTGTACCGGCAAAACCTGAAAGTCTTTGTGTACTGCACAAATCAGCAAGACGCTGAACAGGTCGATGAGGTATTATGGCAGTTTGATGCCCAGAGTTTTGTGCCACACAATCTGGTTGGCGAAGGCCCTGCCCGTGGTGCACCGGTTGAAATCAGCTGGTTGCCGCCAAAAAATAACCGTCAGGTGCTGATCAATTTAACTCCGACTGTGCCCGCCTTTGTGCAAAGGTTCAGTCAAATCATCGAATTTGTGCCTCAGGCTGAGTCTGATAAAGACATAGCCCGGCAAAAGTATAAACATTATCGCCAGCTTGGCGTGACACCACAAACCGTACAAGCCAGCTGAAACAGGTAGAAAAATGGAAACGAAATTTAACCCAAGTCAAATCGAACAGGCCATGTATCAAGCCTGGGAAAACAAAGGCTATTTTAAACCTTCAGGTGACAATTCAAACGGCGCTTATTGCATTATGATCCCGCCACCAAACGTCACCGGCAGCCTGCACATGGGTCACGCTTTCCAGCAAACTATTATGGATGCCCTCACCCGCTACCAGCGTATGCAAGGTAAAAACACCTTGTGGCAAGTGGGCACAGACCACGCCGGTATCGCCACCCAAATGGTGGTGGAGCGTAAACTGGCGGCCGAAGGTAAACCTGATCGCCACGCCATGGGCCGTGAGGCTTTTATCGAAAAAGTCTGGGAATGGAAAGCTGAATCGGGTGGCACTATCACCGAACAAATGCGTCGGTTAGGCAACTCGGTCGACTGGGATAAAGAACGTTTTACCATGGACGATGGCTTGTCAAACGCGGTGCAAGAAGTCTTTGTGCGTTTGTATCAAGATGACCTGATTTACCGTGGCAAACGTCTGGTGAACTGTGATCCAAAACTGCACACGGCAATTTCTGACTTAGAAGTTGAAAGCAAATAACAACAAGGTAACTTCTGGCATTTGCGTTACCCGCTGGCCGATGGTGTATTAACAAGCGACGGCAAAAACTATTTAGTGGTTGCCACCACCCGCCCTGAAACCATGCTCGGTGATACCGCAGTTGCGGTGAATCCGGATGACGAGCGTTACCAGTCCTTGATTGGCAAAGAAATTCTGCTGCCATTGGTGAATCGTCGTATTCCGATTATTGCCGACGAACATGCCGATAAAGAAAAAGGCTCGGGCTGTGTAAAAATCACCCCGGCGCATGACTTTAACGACTACGAAGTGGGTAAACGTCATCAGTTGGCGATGATCAACGTGATGACCAAAGACGCTACTATCCGCACTGAAGGCGAGTGTTTCTTTACCAATGGTGAAGAAAACCCGAACCTCAGCGCGCCAATTCCGGCTGAACTTGCCGGCCTTGACCGTTACGCCGCCCGTAAAGCCATTGTGGCTGCTTTTGATGCGGCAGGTTTACTCGACAAAATTGAAGCCTTAACCAACACCCTGCCGTATGGCGACCGCTCTGGTGTGGTGATTGAGCCGATGCTGACCGACCAATGGTATGTGCGCGTGGCGCCTATGGCCAAAACTGCCATTGAAGCGGTGGAAAACGGCGACATTCAGTTTGTGCCAAAACAATACGAAAACATGTATTTCAGCTGGATGCGCGACATTCAGGACTGGTGTATTTCGCGTCAGTTGTGGTGGGGTCACCGTATTCCGGCCTGGTACGACAATGACGGTAAAGTCTATGTTGGCCGTGATGAAGCTGAAGTGCGCGCCAAACACGGTTTAACTGCTGATGTGGCACTACGTCAGGACAACGACGTATTAGATACCTGGTTTAGCTCTGCACTCTGGACCTTCTCGACTTTGGGCTGGCCGGAAAACACTGAAGAGTTAAAAACCTTCCACCCAACCGACGTGCTGGTGACGGGTTTTGACATTATTTTCTTCTGGGTTGCCCGGATGATTATGATGACGATGCATTTTGTCAAAGACGAAAACGGCAAGCCTCAGGTGCCATTTAAAACTGTTTACGTGACCGGTCTTATCCGCGACGAAAACGGCGATAAAATGTCCAAATCCAAAGGCAACGTCATCGATCCACTGGATATGATTGACGGCATCAGCCTGGAAGACTTATTGGCCAAACGCACCAGCAATATGATGCAGCCTCAGTTGGCAGAAAAAATCGGCAACCAGACCAAAAAACAATTCCCTGAAGGTATTGATGCCTGTGGTACAGACGCGCTGCGCTTTACTTTAGCGGCGCTGGCCTCTACCGGCCGTGATATCAACTGGGATATGAAGCGTTTAGATGGTTACCGTAACTTCTGTAACAAGCTGTGGAACGCCAGCCGTTACGTCACCATGATGACGGAAGGTAAAGATTGCGGGTTAACCGCTGCTGGTGAAAAAGCCGGCGAGATGAAACTTTCGTTAGCAGACCAATGGATTTTAAGCCAATACCAGCAAACCGTCGCGCAGTTCCGTCAGTATCTGGACAGCTATCGCTTTGATATGGCTGCCAATACACTGTACGAATTCACCTGGAACCAGTTCTGTGACTGGTATTTAGAGCTGACTAAACCAGTACTCTTTAAAGGTGACGAAGCGCAGCAACGTGGCACCCGCCATACCCTGCTGACCGTGCTGGAATCTTTATTACGCCTGATGCACCCCATTATGCCGTTTATCACGGAAGAGATTTGGCAGCGTGTGGCGCCGATGATCCGCACTGACTTAAAGGCTGGTGACAGCATTATGTTGCAGGCGTATCCGGAAAGTAACAGCAGCCTGATTAACGACAACGCCAGTGCCGATATTGAATGGGTGAAAAACTTTATTGTGGCCATCCGTAATATCCGCGGTGAAATGGACATAGCGCCAACCAAACCACTGCCACTGCTGCTGCGTAATTTGTCCGCTGATGACAGCCGTCGTTTAGAGCAAAACCAGGCGTTATTACTGAACCTGGCCAAACTTGACAGCATCACTGTGCTTGGCACAGAAACAGCGCCAGCTTGTGCGGCGCAGCTGCTGGGCGGCATGGATTTACTGATCCCAATGGCCGGTTTAATTGACAAAGAAGCTGAACTTGCCCGTATCGCCAAACAGCTGGAAAAAATGCAGCAAGAAGCAGCGCGGGTAGCCGGCAAACTGGCCAACGAAGGTTTTGTTGCCAAAGCACCGGAAGCAGTGCTTGCCAAAGAGCGGGAAAAACTGGCCGAAGCACAAGCCGCTATTGTGAAGTTATTGGCACAACAAGCAGAGATCGCGGCTATTTAAGCGATTGATTTTTCTGTTGTTGAAGAAGGCGACCTCTGGGTCGCCTTTTTTATCGCAGAAAACAACAGCATACCGGGCCCACTCTTGCAGGGGTTGTCTGCGCAGGCGAAGATACCCTTCAGATCGCCAATTCCGGCGCTATTTGTCGTAAAAATGGTTTGGTCACTAAACTGACTTCGCGGGCAAAGTCACACCAGTTTTGCGTTTGGCTATTGATATTCACTGCCACCACCAGCTGCCATTTGGGGTAAATCACCAGCAAACTCTGAGCGCCGTCTGACACGCCCCCGTGATGCACGTAACTCACGTCTTGTGGCAATAGATTGGCACTATCACAATATAAAAAGTTGTGCTGAAAATGCCGCCAGCCCAATGCATAAAATTCCTCATTGACCTTGCCATCCGCCAATAATTGCGGCGTCCAGAAACTTTGTTGCACTGCGGCTGGAATAAAATTGGGATCAAACCAGGCCGATCCCAACCTGACTAAATCGACCGAACTGGCAGCCAGGCCGCCGGA
>JAYRUI010000026.1:12879-13969 GCA_041919175.1 Rheinheimera sp.
CCCTTCACTGGTTTCATAAAAACGCACTTGCTGCGTGTTGGGTAAGTCGGCAGCCATCAACGAGTTTAACGCCAAAGGTGTGCTCACTTGCTGCTGTAAATACGTCAAAAAAGGCTGCCTGGCGGCACTTTGCAGCACTGCACTGGCCAGATTAATATCAAAAGAGCTGTAATGAAATTGCTGTCCCGGTGACGCTAACAATGCAGTGTCATCAAACAAAGCCAGCGCCTGATCAACATCAGTGAAATTCCCCCACTTTAGCCAGCTGCGAATAGCGCCAATACGGTCGGTGTTACCGTCATAACCCGGAAAGCCCGCGGTATGCGACATTAATTGCCGCAGCGTCATCTGCTGCCAGGCCGGATTAGGTAAGTCGGTTTTGTATTGGCCAATCGGCGTATCCAAATCGACCAAACCTGCAGCCACAGCCCTCGCCAGCGCAGTCGCTGTTACCACCTTAGAGGTGCTGCCAAGGCGAAACTGTGATTCGATCGTCACAGGCTGCTGGCTAGCCAAATTGGCATAACCGGTTGCCCCAGCCCACAGTAACTGACCACGCCAGGCCACAGCTGCCGTCATCGCTGGCCATTGTTGCTGTGCGCGGGATAATTCCAGCTGATGCGCTGCCGCTGCGGCACTTTGGCCAAAAGTGGCCGCCAACGATGTCGGATAAAGGTTGCTTTGCACCCTGGCACTGGCTGGGATTGGTTCGGCTGCTTGCCACAATTGGCAAGCACTCAAACTCAGACATAACGCCAACAACTGTAATTGCATGACCGGTTTTTTCATCGATAAGCTCCTGGTTGACTGATTTTTGCTTGCGTCTGTCTGCAACCGGTTTTGACACTGGCTGAAACAGGCAAATAACGCACTATGGTTGCTGGTTGCAGTCGATACCGCGCTGTCAGCGGCAGCAGCAGGCCGTGACGCAGCAAGGCGCCAGGCTCACAACAACTTCGGGACTGAGCATCTGTTTAGCTGACAGCTCTGTGCAGATTGCGCTTTGCTGCAGGTTATGGATGCCATGTAGATTTGGGTGAATTTAAGGTGACATCAGCGGGCTCCCTGCTGCAGCAGAAAATCCCGCATG
>JAYRUI010000027.1:0-13878 GCA_041919175.1 Rheinheimera sp.
AACCGGCAGCGCTAAAAGCTAACACCCGCTATTGATGAATTTCAGAGATAAAAAAACCGCCACTTGGCGGTTTTTTTATTAAAGCCGGAACACCGGCTTCATCAGCTTATTCATTAAGCTTTTGGACCTGCATTGCGGATCGCTTCAGAAACGTCGTATTTCTTGAAGTTATTGGCAAATTCAGCAGCCAGTTTGGCAGCATATTGGTCGTATTGTGCTTTGTCAGCCCAGGTATCACGTGGGTTTAACAGTGTGCTGTCTACGCCTGGAATCGCAACTGGTACGTTCAGGTTCAGCTGTGGCAGGTGGATTGTTTCCACTGTTGCCAGCTCGCCAGACACGATAGCGTCAATAATGGCGCGGGTGGTCGGGATGTCAAAACGTTTACCTACACCGTGTGGACCGCCGGTCCAGCCAGTGTTTACTAAGTAAACTTTGCTGCCAAATTCACGCACACGTTTGATTAACAGCTCAGCGTAAACGCCGGCCGGACGTGGGAAGAATGGGGCACCAAAACAGGTAGAGAAGGTAGATTCAATAGCAGCAGTAGAACCAATTTCGGTAGAACCTACTTTGGCAGTGTAACCACTTAAGAAGTGGTAAGCGGCGGCTTCTTCTGACAATACAGACACCGGTGGTAATACACCAGAAACGTCACAAGTCAGGAAAACTACAGCGCGTGGTTCACCGGCGCGGTTAGCCAGTACACGTTTTTCCACGTGGGCTAACGGGTAAGCAGCGCGGCTGTTTTGCGTCAGGCTGGCGTCTTTGTAGTCTGGTGTACGGTTCGCGTCCAGCACCACGTTTTCCAGAATGGTCCCAAAACGGATGGCATCCCAAATCACAGGTTCGTTTTTCTTCGACAGGTCGATACATTTTGCGTAACAACCACCTTCGATGTTAAACACGCTGCCTGGTGCCCAACCGTGTTCGTCGTCGCCAATCAGGTTGCGTTTTGGATCGGCAGATAAGGTTGTTTTGCCAGTGCCTGACAAACCAAAGAATAAAGTGGTGTCGCCATCGTCACCGACGTTGGCTGAACAGTGCATTGGTAATACACCTTTGGCCGGTAACAGGAAGTTCTGTACAGAGAACATGGCTTTTTTCATTTCGCCGGCATAACGCATGCCTGCTAACAACACTTTGCGGTCAGCAAAGTTGATCATCACAGTACCGTCTGAGTTGGTACCGTCACGGGCCGGATCACACACAAAACCTGGCACGTTCAGAATTTGCCATTGCGCTTTGTTAGCGGCATTCCAGCTTTCTGGCGTGATAAACAGGTTTTTGGCAAACACGTGTTGCCATGCAGTTTCAGTGGTGACGACCACTGGCAGGTAATGTTCCGGATCTGCACCTACTTCCAGGTGAGATACAAAGTGCTCACGGTCAGAAATATAGTGTGCTGCTTTGTCCCACAAAGCGTTAAATACTTCAGCTGCAACTGGCTGATTCACGTTACCCCACTGAATATCTTGTTCAGTGGTCGCTTCCTTCACGATATAACGATCTTTTGGTGAACGACCGGTGCGAACACCTGTTTTCACGACTAAAGCGCCGTTATCGGCCAAAATTCCTTCCTGACGGCGAATGGCGTGTTCGACCAGATCGGCCACAGTTAAATCGACGTGACGAACAGTTTGAGCGGTCATTATCAGCTGACTCCTTGGGGGTACAGAGTTTGTGTTGTAGGCGGTAAATGATTTCAGCGCATTCTACTGCAAAAGCACAAAAACGGCGACAGAATATTGTAGAAAAAGGCTAAAAAAAGCGCGGTATGCAAAATCTTAGGCGGAATAGTGAATGAATATGCAATTTAACTGTCTGGATATCTGTTGCTCTGCATTGAGGGTTACAGAATCGCTTTCAGGTCGGAGCAGTTAAGCTAAGCGGTGGGAGTAAAAGCCGGTCTGGTCAACCGGCTTTTAGAATCGCTGACAATGCTGCATAGGCACTGTCAGCTGATGACTTAAAAATTACGTGCCAGTTGGATCAGGGCATTGGCATCAAAATGATAAGTGGTGTTGCAGTATTCGCAGCTGATGTCCAGTTTGCCTTCGGCAATATGTTCTTCAATCGCGGTCTGACCCAGGCTGATAATGGCCGCTTCACATTTGTCGCGGGAACAACCACACACAAACTCAATGGCTTGCGCCGGGAACAATTCAACCACTTCCTGATGGAACAAACGGTACAACATATCTTCCGGGGCCAGCTCCAGCAGTTCTGCTGCTGTGATGGTGTCGGTCAGTTGCTCCAGCTCAGCAAAATCATGTTTGGCTTTATCCTGATCAACAGGCAACACCTGCAATAATAAACCTGCCGCTTTATTGTGTGTTTCAGTGATCTCAGTGTGCAGATAAATGCGGGTTGGCAGTTGTTCCGACTGATTAAAATAAGCTTCTAAAGTTTCAGCCAGGCTGTTGCCGGTAATAGGGATCACGCCCTGATAACGTTCACCCTGATCCGGCGTTATCGTCACCAGTAAAAAACCCTGACCTATCAGGTCGATAAAACTGTCGCCGGTGATTTCACTTTGCATCCGCACTACACCGCGGAACTGCTGTTTGTTATTGCCATTCACAGCAGCAAATTTGACCGGGCCATCACCCTGAACCTGCACTGCAATCTGGCCTTCAAATTTTAAGGTCGCCGTTAATAAGCTGGTGGCCGCCACTAATTCTGCCAGCAGTTGTTTTACCGGCTGAGCGTATTGGTGGTTTTGCAGCATCAGGTCGAGGCTGGCAGCCACTTTTACAATTTCTCCACGCACATCTTTTTCGCGGAATAAAAAACGGACCAGTTGATCGGACTGAGTCATAACACCCTCATTATTGTTGCGATTTGAGCAGCAACAATTGCCGCCGCATTTTTTTGTCAGGTTTGCTGTCCGGATGGGGCGCAAACAATACATTCATTTTACGAAGTTCGGCGCGCTCTGCCCGAAGTTTTATGCTTTCCGGCGTCTCTTCGTACAGCTGTTGTGCCAGCGGCGCCGACAGACGTTGTTCAGACAAAGCCTTCACTATCACTGTTTTTTCATCGGTGCCCTGTGCCAGTTTAATAGTGGCGCCAAGTTCGACAGTTTTACTGGCTTTACAACGTTGGCCATTATACTGAACTTTTCCACCATCAATCATGTCTTTTGCCAGGCTACGGGTTTTGTAAAAACGACATGCCCACAACCATTTATCTAAACGTAACACTGCTGTGGTATTGTGCGGATTTGCGGTAGAGTGTGACATCTGAGTCCCCCGGAAAATGCTGGCGCGACCTTAGCATAAAGCTTAGTTTGCCTCCAGATCCTATTGACCTTAGCGCTGTTCGTTTTGTTCAGCAACAGCAGGCAAAGGTAAAACTTCGCGGACAGGCACTTGTTATTATTTGGTAAATTTTCAGCCCGCTCTTGTTGATGCCAGAGCAACTGAGTAAGATGAATTTTGGTTAAAAAAAGAATTAGAAACGATGAATTGGCCCTCTTTTTCCCAACAAGACTTGCCCGCTGAGTTGTTGCGTTTATACCAACGTTTGCCGGTGAAACAACTGAACCTCGCTTTTAGCCTGGTGTTGGTGCTGGTCATCGCCTGGCTGGCGGCTCAGCTCACCTGGTTGTTATGGCCAAAACCCGCAGCCAACAACCCATTGCCTGCCAATATGGCGGTCGCAAATCAGCAAGCCAATGCACCCCAACTCGATAACCTGCTGAGTGCACATTTATTTGGTCAATATCAGGCTAAAACTGAAGTGGTGGCTGCACCGGTGCAAAACGTCACTGACGCCCCTAAAACCAGCCTGAATTTAAAACTGACCGGTGTGGTTGCCACCAAAAATAAACCTGAACAAGGCACAGCTGTCATTGAAAGCAACGGTGTTGAGCAAGTGTATGGGGTGGACGAACAAATTGAAGGCACCAGCGCCAGTTTAAAACAAGTGCTGGACGACAGAGTGTTATTACAAGTGTCAGGTCGTTTTGAAACCCTGATGCTCGATGGTCTGGAATATCAGCAACTCAGTGCAGAAAACGCGGCATATAACGCTGATGGTTTGCAGGAAGTGCAGGCCGTGCCTGAACCTATGGAATACAGCCCGGCGCAACAGGACATTGCAGCCATGCGCAGGGAAATGCTGGCAGAACCCGCCAAACTCTTTGATTACATTCGTATTACGCCACGCCATCGCAACGGCCAGATGTATGGTTATGCCTTAACGCCTGGCAAGGATCCGGAATTGTTTGCCCGCATGGGATTGATGCCAAACGACGTTGCCATCGAAATTAATGGCGTGCGGCTTGATGACATGCAACAGGCTTATGGCCTGATCAACGAATTACGTGAGGCCAAAGAAGCCTCGATTAAAGTGGAACGTGACGGTGAGATTAAAGATGTTTTGTTTAGTCTGTCACAATAACAATCAGCTAATAATGGTTCACTCCTAATGAATTTAAAGTCTTTCCGTCGTCCGGCGTTGTTGTCGTGGCTGGGTGCTGGTGCGCTGGCCCTGCTGAGTTTTTTCAGTGCTGCGGTTGAGTATCAACCGAACTTCAAAGGTACTGAAATTAATGAATTTATTAATATCGTTGGTAAAAACCTGAACAAAACTATTATTGTCGACCCGCAAGTGCGTGGCCGCATTAATGTGCGTTCTTACGAAATGCTGAACGAAGCTCAGTATTACCAGTTTTTCCTGAACGTGCTGGAAGTGTACGACTTCTCAGTGGTTGAGATGAAAAGTGGTGTACTGAAAGTCGTGCGGCAAAAAGACGCCAAAATGTCGAATATCCCGGTGGTGGGTGATGGCAATGGTGGCATCGGCGACGAAATGGTCACCCGGGTAGTGCAGGTAAAAAACGTTTCAGTGCGTGAATTAGCGCCTTTGCTGCGGCAGTTTACCGATCAGGCCGGTGGTGGCCATGTGGTGAACTACGACCCTTCCAACGTCATTATGATGACGGGCCAGGCTGAAGTGGTAAACCGGCTGGTGGATATAATCCAGCGGGTGGACAAAGCCGGTAATCAGGACATTGAGATTATTAAGCTCAGTTTTGCCTCCGCTGGCGAAGTGGTGCGCATTCTTGACAATATCTATAAAAAACAAGGCCAGGGCGATCAGCCGGAATTTTTAATTCCCAAGATTGTCGCTGATGAGCGCACCAATAGTGTGATTGTTTCCGGTGAGTTACAGGCACGCCAGCGTGTGGCTGAAATTGTCAAACGCCTCGACGCAGAGCAGGAAAATCAGGGCAATACCCGGGTTTATTACCTGAAATATGCCAAAGCTGAAGATTTAGTCAAAGTGCTGCAGGGTGTCAGTAATTCGATGGTAGCAGCAGCTGCCGGTCAAAGCACAGGTCAGGCGGCTGGTCAGGGCGCAGCGCGCAGTAGCAGCCGTGGTGACGTCAGTATTGAAAGCCATGCTGAAAGTAACTCAGTGATAGTGACAGCGCAGCCGGATATGCTTCGAAGCCTGGAAGATGTGATTCGCCAGATTGATGTGCGCCGCGCTCAGGTGCTGGTGGAAGCCATTATTGTCGAAATTGGTGAAACTTCAGGCATTAACCTCGGTGTACAGTGGATCAGTGAAACCGGGGGGATGCAGCAGTTTACCAACGGTGGCTTGCCGGTTTCGACTGTTGCCGCTGCTGCTGTGCAGGCTGGTCGTTCAACTAAAGACACTGTCACGAAAACAGTGGATCCAACCACCAACAAAGAAACCACGACAACAATCCCTGGTCAGCAAGCAGATTTATCCAATATCGCAACTGCTTTGGCTGGCGTGAATGGCGCAGTGCTTGGTTTGGTCAAAAACGACTGGGGCGCGATTTTACAAGCCGTGACCAGCGACAGTAACTCCAATATTCTGGCCACGCCGCACCTCACTACGCTGGATAACCAGGAATCTTATTTTATTGTCGGTGAAGAAATTCCGATTAAAACCACCACCAGCCCAGGCCAGGGCGGCACCAACCCCTTTACCACGCTGGACCGGCTGGAAATTGGTATCAAGCTGAAAGTTACCCCACAAATTAACGAAGGTAACGCCGTGAAGCTGACGATAGAGCAGGAAGTGTCTGGCCGTGCCGGTGAAATTGAAGGCAACCCTATTGTCAGTAAAAGGGAAATTAAAACCACAGTGATGGCTGAAGACGGCGCCACTGTAGTGCTGGGTGGTTTAATTGACGAAGACGTGCAGGAAAGCGAATCTAAGGTGCCATTACTGGGCGATATTCCGCTGCTGGGGCAGTTGTTCCGCTCGAATAAATCAGAGAAGAAAAAACGTAATCTGATGGTATTTATCCGCCCAACCATTATGCGTGAAGGTGGTGTGATGAACGAAGTCAGCCAGCGCAAATACAACTATATGCGGGCTCAGCAACTCAGCGCGCAGGATGATGGCATTAAGTTAATGCCAAATACCGACAAACCTGAAATGCCGGTCTGGGGCCAGGATCGCGAGCTGCCGCCGGAAATTCAGCAAAAACTTGATGCGATAGATCCGTTAAAACAAACGGAAAAACCGCAGGAGCAAAACTAAATGGCCGATGTTGAACTGGAAGCAGTCAGCACAGGCCGGATCCGGTTGCCTTTTGGTTTTGCCAAACGCCATGGTGTGTTGTTGCAGCCGCAAGGTGACAACTGGCTGTTGCTGATTAACCCCAACACCCATGCCGCCGCCATGCTGGAAGTGCGGCGCGTGCTGTCGTTGCCTTTTGTGGTGCAAAAACTGAGCGCCGTAGAGTTTGAAGCCATGCTGGAAGCGGCTTATCAGCGTGATTCCAGCGAAGCGCAACAAATCATGCAAGACATCGGCAACGAAGTGAATCTGGCATCTTTAGCCGATGAAATTCCGGAAACCGAAGACTTATTAGAAAACGAAGACGACGCGCCCATTATTAAACTGATCAACGCCATGTTGGGTGAAGCCATTAAACTGGGTGCTTCCGATATTCACGTCGAAACCTTTGAAAAAGCGCTGGTAGTGCGGTTTCGCATCGACGGCATTTTGCGGGAAATGCTGAGGCCAAACCGCAAGTTATCCAGTTTGCTGGTGTCGCGTATTAAGGTGATGGCCAAACTCGACATTGCCGAAAAACGCGTGCCGCAGGATGGCCGTATCAGTCTGCGTATTGCCGGCCGTGCTGTCGACGTGCGGGTGTCGACCATGCCGTCCAGCCACGGCGAGCGGGTGGTGTTGCGTTTATTGGATAAAAACAATTCACACCTGAATCTGGCTGATTTGGGCATGACGCCGTCAGTGCAGGACAGTTTTGCCAAACTGATTTTAAAACCCCACGGTATTATTCTGGTGACAGGCCCAACGGGTTCGGGTAAATCCACCACTTTGTATGCCGGACTCACCGACATCAATACCAAAGACCGTAATATTCTGACCGTCGAAGATCCGATTGAATATGAGCTCGAAGGCATAGGCCAGACTCAGGTGAATACCAAGGTAAATATGACCTTCGCCCGTGGTCTGCGAGCCATTTTACGGCAAGACCCTGACGTGGTGATGGTCGGTGAAATCCGCGATCTCGAAACCGCGCAAATTGCAGTGCAGGCCAGTTTAACCGGTCACTTAGTACTCAGCACTTTACACACCAACACAGCCTCAGGCGCTATTACCCGTTTAGAAGATATGGGGGTTGAACCTTTTTTATTATCTTCCAGTTTGCTGGGTGTGCTGGCGCAGCGGCTGGTGCGTACCTTGTGCCCACATTGCAAAGAGGCGCACGAACCGGATAAAGAAGAGCGGGCCTTGCTTGGCATCACCAAAAAAGATGGCCAGCAAATATACCGTGCTGTCGGTTGTGAACAATGCAACCAGACCGGTTACCGTGGCCGGACCGGTATTCATGAGCTCATTGTGGTAGACGAACATTGCCGTGAGTTAATTCATAACGGCAAAGGTGAACAGTCGATTGAAAAATACGTCAGAAGCCAAAGCCCCAGCATCCGTCAGGATGGTTTTTCCAAAGTGTTGTTAGGTCATACCACGCTGGAAGAAGTGCTGCGGGTAACCCGTGAGGATGCATAGTGGCGGCATTTGAATATCAGGCGCTGGATGCAAAAGGCCGCAAAAGCAAAGGGGTGATGGAGGCCGATAACGCCCGTCACGCCAGGCAGTTATTGCGTGAGCAAAAGTTAACTCCGCTCAGTCTGGAGCTGGCGTCGCAGCAGGAAAAAATGCTGGCCAGCGGTAAAAAGTGGTTTCAAAGTGGTATCAGCGCCAGCGATTTAGCGCTGATCACCCGTCAGATCGCCACTTTAGTCGAAGCTGCTTTGCCGATTGAAAACGCGCTGCAGGCCGTTGCCGAACAGTGTGAAAAACCGCGTTTGCAAAGCATGATGATGACAGTGCGCTCTAAAGTGGTGGAAGGCTACAGTCTGGCTGAAGGTCTGGCTGAGTTCCCGCATGTGTTTGACCATTTGTACCGCTCTATGGTGGCCGCCGGTGAAAAATCCGGTCATCTGGATGCGGTGCTGAACCGCTTGGCCGATTACACCGAACAACGCCAGCATATGCGCAGCCAAATTATGCAGGCGCTATTGTATCCGGCCATTCTGACCTTTTTTGCCGTCGCAGTGATCAGCATTTTGCTGGCGGCCGTGGTGCCAAAAATTGTCGAGCAGTTTGAGCATATGGGCCAGAGTTTGCCAGGCGCTACTTTGTTTTTAATAGCCGCCAGTGACTTTATCCGCTCTTATGGCATTTTTGTGCTGCTAGCTTTGGTAATGGCGGTGATAGCGCTGAAAAAAGCACTGAAAAAACCGGAGCTGCGACTGAAATACGACCGGCTGCTGCTGAAAGCCGGCATGCTGGGGAAAGTCAGCCGTGGCCTGAATACTGCCCGTTTTGCCCGCACTTTAAGTATTTTAAACGCCAGCGCCGTGCCTTTATTGGAGGCCATGCGTATTAGTGCCGACGTGCTGGATAACACCTTTATGAAACAAGCCATTGGTGAAGCTACTTTACGGGTGCGTGAAGGTACTTCGCTACGCGGTGCTTTAGATCAAACCAAACTGTTCCCACCGATGATGCTGCATATGATTGCCAGTGGTGAAAAAAGTGGTCAGCTCGACGGTATGCTGGAACGGGCGGCCAATACCCAGGATCGTGAATTTGAAACTTTAGTGACAGTGTCGCTGAAGGTATTCGAACCTGTGCTGGTGTCGGTGATGGCCGGCATGGTGCTTTTTATTGTGTTGGCAATTTTACAGCCAATTTTAGCCTTGAATAATTTAGTAGGAGGAGGTTAGCAAGATGCAACAACAACAGCGTGGTTTTACCCTGTTAGAAGTCATGGTGGTTATTGTTATTCTCGGCATTATTGCCAGTATGGTTGTACCTAACCTGATGGGGAATAAAGAAAAAGCCGACCAGCAAAAAGTGGTGGTGGATATTCAGCAGCTGGAAAACGCGCTGGATTTATACAAACTCAACAACGGTTTTTACCCAACCACTGAACAAGGTTTACAGGCGTTGGTCACTCAAGTGACCACTGAACCAGTGCCACGTTCTTTCCCGGAAGGTGGTTTTGTGAAGCGTCTGCCAAAAGACCCGTGGAACGGTGAATACCAGCTGGCAAGCCCGGGTGAAATGGGCAAAATTGACGTCTATTCGATGGGCCCGGACCGTACTGCTGGTACCGAAGATGACATCGGTAACTGGAACCTGGACGGCGACAACGCCGAACAGCAAAACTAATGAAATTAAAGCCGCCGGTGCAGGGTTTCACTTTGGTTGAAGTGCTGCTGGTTATTTTGTTAATTGGACTGCTGGCGGCTTCAGTAGTGATAAGTTTTACCGGCGAAAGCCGCGATAAAAAGCTGGCGAAACAAACAGAACAGCTGCAGCTGCTCATTCAGCTGGCGTCAGAAACCGCCATGCTAAAACAGCAAGAGCTGGGGTTGTTTCTGGATGACAAAGGCTACAGGTTTATGCTGTTTAAAGACGAAAAATGGCACAGCATCCGCGAACCTAAAGCCCTGCGCAGTTACAAGTTTGCCGAAGGCATCGAGTTTGAGCTGGAACTCGAAGGCCTGGAATGGAGCGAAGGCAATTTGCTCAGTCAGGTGGAATGGCAGGAAGAAGACAAACTGTTTGAAGAAAACAGTTTTGATGAAAGAGACGCCGCCAAAGCGCGGGAAAAAGAGCTGGAAGACAGCAAAGATCCAAATAAAAAAGCCACAGCGCCACTTCGCACCGGTTTTGTCACTGAACCGCGCAAAAAAGGTGACCCGGCTCAACCGCAGATTTTTATTTTATCGTCCGGTGAAATTACCCCGTTTTTATTAACGCTGAAAGAAACCAGCGACAACCCCGCCTGGAAACAACAGCTCAAAGCCGTGTTTAGCATTCCGCTGGAACGGGGTGAGGTGGAACATGACCGCTAGCATGGCCATGAAAAAAGCGCGTGGTTTTACCCTGATTGAACTTCTGGTTGCCATGGCAATTTTTGCCATTGCCGGCGTGGCCGTGATGCGCGCCACCACAGAGCATATCCGCGCTGTGACGCAGCTGGAAGAAATGACCATCGCCAGTTTTATTGCCGAAAATCAGTTGCAACTCAACCGGTTAGAGCAAAAGTGGCCCCCTGAAGCCAAGAAGCAGGGCGAAGTAAAAATGGCCAGTCGCCAATGGCTCTGGCAACAAAGCAGCCTAGAAACGGCTGATCCGAATTTCCGCCAACTGAAAGTGACAGTGAGCCCGCTGGAAGAACCAGACAGGGTGATCTACAGCCTGCAAACCTTTGTTGGCAAACCCGATCAGCGCGACAAGGAATAACAGTGCAGTTGCCCCGTGGTTTTACCTTTATTGAAATGTTGCTGGCCACTGCCATTTTTGCGCTGGTGGGCATGGCCTCTGTTGCTGTGCTGGATAGTGTGACCCGCAGTGACACTGCATCCCAGGCCGCTTTTGCCAGACTGCAAAAACTCCAGCAAGTGATGATGTTGTTAGAGCGCGATTTATGGCAAGTGGCACCAAGGCAAATCCGGGTGAACGGCGAAGCTCCCAGCAAAGTGACATTGGCCGGTGCACCCAACTGGCTGGAAAGTGATGACGATGGCTTGTCCTTTAGCCACGCCGGCTGGACTAACCCCGGTATGGTGCTGCCACGCAGCGAAGTACAGTTGGTGGGTTACCGTTTAAAAGAAAACAAACTGGAACGGCTGTTTTATGTGTTTCCTGACGCTGTCACCGGCACTGAGCCGCAAGTACAGGTGCTGCTGGAAGAGATCGACAGTTTAAAAATTACTTATCTGGATAAAGAAGGCATCTGGCAGGAAAGCTGGACGCAGGATCTGATGCCCAAAGCGCTGAAACTGGTGATCACGCAACAAAGCACAGGTGAGCTTGAGCGTATTTTTACCTTACCGGCGGGGCTGACCCAATGAAAACAAACCTGAACAGCCTGCCGAAACAACAAAAGCCGCTGCACTCGTTGGCACGCCAGCAAGGTGTGGCGCTGATCGCTGTGATGATGGTGGTGGCTTTAGTGGTGGTGATTGCGGTGGGGATGAGCGGCCGCTTGCAATTGCAGCTGCAACGCCAGCTGAATTTAATGGAGCGGCAACAGTCGTTGTGGCTGGCGCTGGGCGCCGAAGAGTTTACCCGCCAACTGATAAAAACGTCAGCTGCTGGCAAAGACACGGTCAATTTAAGTCAGCCATGGGCGGCCGAAGGCGCCACTTTCCCGGTGGAACAGGGCAGTATCAGCGGCAAAATTACCGATTTACAAGGTTGTTTTAATATCAATTCCTTAGGGCAACAACCGCAGAATAATGGCAACAATAACGGCAATAACAACGGTAATAACGGAACAAATAACAACGGCGACCCGCAAAACGGGAATCAGCAAAACGGCGCTGAACAGCCGAAAAATGAGCAAAACCCGCAGGCCAATAACAGCAGAACCGGCCAGGTGCAAACTCCGGCACAACAAGCCATGCAAAGATTGCTGGAGCAATCGGCCGGCGATTTATCTTTACCGGCCGAATATCTGGTGGCCAGGCTGACCGACTGGCTGGACGCCGACAACCAGCTGCAAAGTGCCGGTGGCGCTGAAGAAAATGATTACGCTGCGCTCGAGTTTCCGTATTACAGCGCCAACGGTTTAATGGTCAGTAAATCGGAATTGCGGCAAATTCTCGATGTGACGCCAGCTGACTATGCGCTGGTGGCGCCTTTGGTCTGTGTGATCCCACAACAGCCATTGTTGCAGCTGAATGTAAATACCATCACGGACGCTCAGGCCGCTGTGCTGGCGGGCATGATCCCGGGGTTGTCGCTGGACGATGCCCAATCGCTGATTGCCGGTCGGCCGGAAAAAGGTTTTGAAAACCTCGAACAGTTTTGGGCCAGCAGTCAGTTAAGTGGCATTGCAGTGGCCGACAATATAAAAACCATGTTTAGTGTGAAATCGCGTTTTTTCCAGGCTGAGCTGACGGTACAGTTGGCAGACAGCAGTTTTAAATTGACCTCAGTATTTAAAGTTGATGACAATCAAGCAGTACAAGTGGTCGCTCGGCGCTTTGGAGGCCCAGGGTGAATGAACAACTGATAATCCGGCTTGGCAGTACGGCACAGGCAGCAGTCGATTGGCTGGTGTGGTCGGCACTGACTGAAGAAGTGATAGCTTCAGGCCGGTTACATAATGCCGCAGAATTGCCGCAATTGGCGCAACGGCTGGGCCAGCGCCCTGTGGTGGCTTTAGTGCCGGCCTGTGATGTGGTGCTGAAAACCGTGCCTTTGCCAGGCAAACCCAATCGCCAGCTGTTGCAGGCGCTGCCTTTTATGCTGGAAGAAGATCAGGCCGAAGACATAGAGCAGTTGCTGCTGCTGCAGGGCCAGACTTTGCAGCACGAAGGCCAGTATAGCCAGCAGGTTGCTGTGGTGCGCCGCGTGATGCTGGAGCAATGGCTGGACTGGTTACAACAAGCCGGTTTTTCTGTGCAACGTATGGTGCCGGACGCCTTGTTGTTACCGGACGCTGAACTGCCGGTGGCTATTGAAGTGTCGTCGCAGTGGTTATTAAAACAAGGGCCATGGCAGGTGAGTTGTATCGACGCCAGCTGGTGGCCGGATTATCTGGCGCTGCTGGAGCTGCCGTTGCTGCTCAGCTACAGCCCGTGGCCAGAAGCTGTGTTGCAACAACATCAGCTGGCACCGGCTGAATTGCCGCTGGTGTTATTGGCGCGTCAACTCAGCAGCCAGTCTTTTACCTTGTTGCAGGGCGAATACGCACCGAAAAAACCACAAAACAAATATTGGCAACAATGGCGGTTAAGCTTGTCGCTTGCAGCTGCGACTGTGCTGTTGTATCTGCTCAGTGTCGGGCTGGAAAGCTGGCAATATCAGCGCCAGGCCACAGCGGCCAGAACAGCCGCTGCTGAGCTGTATAAAAGCAAATACCCGAATGAGCGGATAGTGAACCTGAAACGGCAGGTGGAGCGTAAGCTGGCAGCCAATGGCGGCGGCGACCCGAATCAGAGTCTGGTAGGTTTGTTGTCGCAGCTGCAACCGCTGTTAGCGCAGCAACCCGGGGTGAAGCTGGATAACATGCGTTATGACAGCAAAAAATCTGAACTGAGATTTCAGGCGACAGCCGATGGTTTTCAGAGTTTTGAGCAGTTAAAAACCCAGTTGCAACAACAGGGTTTCACCGTAGATCAGGGCGCTTTAAGTAATATTGCCGGCAAAGTGCAGGGCACCATCACAATGCGGAGCAAAGCATGAAACAACTGAAACTCTGGTGGGCGTCGTTGCAACAACGCGAGCAGCAGCTGGTGGCCAGTGCTGCTGTGGTGCTTGGCATTGCGATGTTTTACGCGCTGATTTGTCAACCTTTGCATCAGTCGCGCATTGATCAGCAACTGG
>JAYRUI010000028.1:0-13549 GCA_041919175.1 Rheinheimera sp.
CGTTGTACCTTCTGCATTATTCCGTCAATGCGCGGTGATTTAGTCAGCCGCCCTATTGGCGAAGTGCTGGATGAAGCTGCCCGTTTACAAAAAGCCGGCGTGAAAGAACTGCTGGTGATTTCTCAGGACACCAGCGCTTATGGTGTCGATGTAAAACACCGCACCGGCTTCTGGAATGGTCAGCCGGTGAAAACCTCAATGCAGGCCATGTGTGAAGCTTTGGCTGAACTTGGTATTTGGGTACGTTTACATTATGTCTACCCTTACCCACATGTTGACGATGTGATTCCGTTAATGGCCGAAGGTAAGTTATTGCCATATCTGGATATCCCGTTCCAGCATGCCAGCCCGCGCATTTTAAAACTGATGAAAAGACCAGGTCAGGCGGAACGCACTTTAGAGCGTATTAAAAAATGGCGTGCCATTTGCCCGGATTTAACCATCCGCTCTACTTTTATTGTCGGTTTTCCGGGTGAAACAGAAGAAGAATTCCAGGAATTATTAAATTTCCTCGAAGAAGCGCAGCTCGATCGCGTTGGCTGTTTTAAATACAGCCCGGTTGAAGGCGCTAAAGCCAATGAATTACCAGATCCAGTACCGGAAGACGTGAAAGAAGAGCGGTACCACCGTTTTATGGCCACTCAGCAAAAAATCAGTGCTGCACGGCTGCAAGCCAAAGTTGGCCGCGTGATTGACGTGCTGATTGACGAAGTAGACGATGAAGGTGCTATTGGCCGCAGTTTTGCTGATGCGCCGGAAATTGACGGTGCTGTTTACCTCAATGGTCTGATGGATGTAAAACCTGGTGATGTCATCAAAGCGGTGGTTGAGGCTGCTGACGAATATGACTTATGGGCCAGCCGCGTGAACTAAATCACCAGCTGTTTCAGCATAAAAAACACCGCACATCCAGCAAAAAAACACCGCTCAGGGCGGTGTTTTTTTATGCTGCTGACTGACAAAAACGGGTACAACGCTGTTGCTTATCGCTTTAATCCTGGCGGTAGTTGTCAGCCGCAGCGCCCTGCATCTGACTTAACAACTCTGCAATATCGTTTTCATCCAGCGCGACTTTTTGAAAATGTTCGACTAATGCCTCAATGCCATAACCTTGTTGCTGATAACGGCGTGCAGTTTCCAGGTGAACTTGTTTTACAAAATCTGAAGTCATGATAAGTCCCCGCTCTGTTGGCTGGTTGCTGAAAATTCAAACAGCAGCCTCCGGTAATTTTGGTTAATTTTCAAGCGCCATTCACCGCAAATTATTTAAGTGAATGTTTTTACGGCAGATCTATTTTTGATTCTTGATGATCGGGAAAAGCAGGCAAAAAAATCTCATAGTCAGCAGCAGACTTCATATACCCCGGCACCTGATGCGCGACTAGTTGTGGCTGACTGACGGCTGACTTTAAAATTAACTTGTTGTATAAACTGGCTTTTTCATCATTTAGATAAGTATCAACATCAAACCAGCGCACCTCGGCAATTTCGTTTTCAGCAGCCTGTAATGCTGTAGATGTGGCATAGAGCTGACAGACTATATAAAGGTTGGATGCCCCAAACTGCCCCTGATGGTGATGGCGCATGCCAAGCACAGAATGAAAGTTGGCTACAACACCGGTTTCTTCCAGCACTTCGCGCACCACAGCTGTGGCCAGATGCTCTTTGGGCTCCACCATGCCCCCAGGCAACTTAAAATAACCTGGTTTTTGTCCGGCAAGGGCAAGTTCTTTGACCATTAGTACCTGACCCGATGGCGACCAAACCAAAGCCCCAACACCAATACTGTGGGTGGCAGCCAAAGGTAAATAGCTGTCGTTTTTGAGTTTCCGCACCAGCATCAGACTGTCACCCTGACAGTGATGGTAAGCAAAACCCTGGGCTAAAGCTTCGGCAATTAAAGTGGCACAAGCGGCGTTCAGTTCCAGCCATATCAGTTGATACTGCAACTGCCAGTTGCTGATACTGTCGGCCAGTTTGCGGCGAAACACCGCAAGTGGCAGCGGTTCGCCAGCCTGCAACAACTGCTCAGGCCCGATATAACAACCGCCATAGGGATTCACCACAGCTTTAAACATCATAAGATCCTTACAAATCAGGCCATACATGGATGATCACTGCTAAAAAGAAGGCCAAAACCTGCAAGTTTTGGCCATGTCTTTATCGGTAAATCAATACAACAACGCCCTCTCTAGCGAAACAGCACTTTCTCTTTTTGAAACCAGGACACGCAAAATGCAATGGCGGCAGCGGCTATCAACAGTGTTGAACCCAACACAGCAGCGAGCAGCAGGTAGTCGATGGTGCCTTTCACCAGCTCTTTAATCGACAACGCCACATTCAGCACCGGTACCATCGCCGTTTTCCAGTTCAGTTCTACACCAGGCAGAATAGCCACCACCAACGGCATAAACACCACCATAGTGACAGGACCTATATAATTTTGTGCTTCTTTATAACTACGGGCATAAATAGACAAACTCAGCAATAAGGCAGCAAAAATGGCCGATAACGGCAACAACAACGCCAAAATCAGTGTTAAATCGATAAAACCCAAAGTTTCCATGGTTTTGGCAACTACATCAACACCGGCCATGGAGCCAATCAGATAACCCCAGCCACCAAAACTGATGACCGTCAGCGCTGCCGAAACCAGCCCTGTCGTCAGTACAGTGAAGAACTTGCCAAGCACGATGGCGGTGCGGCTGACAGGGCAAATCAGCAAGGTTTCTAAAGTGCCGCGCTCTTTTTCACCAGCGCCTATATCCATAGCCGGATAAGAGGCACCGGCCAGCACCAGCGGCACCAGCAAATAAGCAATAAAACCACCGATTTTTTCACCGATATTTTCCCGGCTTTCGGCGGTATTAATTCGTTCTACTGTGACAGGCTCCAGCACTGCCGCCACTTTGTCACTACTCACACCAAGCCCGGCCAGTTTGTCCTGCTGCAGTTTTTTACTAAAGGTTTTTAGTAAGTCATTAAAATGTTTTGAAATCATATCCAGCTGCGACGAACTGTTATGAATAAGCTGCCATTTACTTTGATTTAAATTCTCAGCACTTAAGTCAAAATCTGCCGGAATAACAATAGCCACATCAAACTTATCATCACGAATGGCCTGTTTTAAATCGGCAGTAGCAGTGAGTTCAGTCTCCACTTTTTTAAAGTTTTTATGATAAAACAACGCTTCGGCAAAAGCCGGCGCCCGCTCTGCGTGAATAATCACATAACGATGCTCTTCTGCCTCGGCCTGGCGGCTGACATTGCTCATCACCAGCCCCATCAGGCCAAATAACAACGGGAAAATCAAAAGCGGCAGCAACACGACAAACATCAGTGTTTTTTTATCGCGCATCAGCTCTAATAATTCTTTTTGATACACCTGCCACATTTACACTGCCTCCTGGTTAATCACCTGCAAAAACGCATCCCTTAAATCACCTTCGGCTGTTAAAGCACGAAACTCAGCCAGACAGCCGTTAAAAGCACTGACACCGGCGTTAATCACCACCACGCGGTCACAAAGCGCCGCCACTTCGTCTAAATGGTGGGTGGAAAAAATCACCGGGGTGCCTTGTTGTTTCAGTGAGCGGATAAAATCCAGCACTGTCTGCACCGTCATAATATCCAGGCCAGTGGTGGGTTCATCCAGGATCACCACTTTGGGTGAGTGCACCACAGCACGGGCGATTGCGGTTTTTTGTTTCATACCGGTCGACATATTATCGGCACGTCTGTTGGCAAATTCGTGCATTTGCAACAAGGTAAACAGCTCGTCGATGCGCTGATTGAGCGCGTTTTCATTCATGCCATGCAAACGGCCAAAATAAGCCACGTTTTCGCGTGCGGTTAAACGGCCGTATAACCCAGTGCTGCTGGATAAAAAACCAATACGTTTGCGCGCTTGCAGCGGCTTTTTAATGACGTCCTGACCTTCAATCAGCACTGATCCGCTGTCAGGCTGCAAAGCAGTAGACAACAAACGCAAGGTGGTGGTTTTGCCTGCGCCATTGGGGCCAAGCAAAGCCAATACTTCGCCGGCACCACAGCAAAAACTGACATCGCGTACCGAATGAAATCTGTCGCCGCCGTATCGAACGTCATTTTTTTCGCTGTCAGATAACTTATTGTTTTTACTGATGGCAAAAGCTTTTGCCAGCTGCTTTATTTCAATCATCTCAACTCCCTGAACCGATAAAACCGGCCTTAGTCACTTGGTGTTCTTTTGGGCCGGAAATAACTGACATCCTGATAAAAATCAGCGGCCTCGTTGGCCTGAAACCAACCCGGAACCCCCAATAAAGGTAAAGGCGTCAGCTGATTGTGTTGCTGCAAAATGTCATTGTTAGCAATTTGTTTACTCAGTTCAGTATCTATGAAATCAATACGTTGGCGCAACGGCCAGCCAAAAAATTCTACCTGAACCTCAATGGCCAGCATTTTGCCGGTTAAACCGACAAAAGGCCTTGTTGCCATTTCATAATTAGCGTGACCAAACATCATTGCGTGTAGCTGTGGTATTGAAGCTCCGCCCTGCCATAAGCCTCTGTTGTCGACAAAAGCTTTTTGCCACTGGTGCTGTCGCAGCGCCTCTATCACGGGTGCGGCTTGCTGCTGATAAATCACCAGCACACCACATTCATCAAATAACGTCAGTTTGTTGCGAAGTTTACTGCGCGTTTTTACACCATGCAGCCCAATTTCAGCCATATGCAGCTGATTTAACAATGTTTTTGTTTTCGGAAATAAACACCAAATCAAGGCGCCAAAAAAGTCATGCCAGTTGTTGAGCCTGGTTGGAATTTCTTTACGCTCAAAAATAAATTCTTCGTAATAACGGCCGTCCTGCTCGAGTAAAAGCGTGTCGACAAATGACACGCCTGTACCTTCAGGTAACCAGCTGCTGAGGGTTTCCGGTGTTGGAAATCCGCTTTGTACCGCCACCGCAAATAACGCTTCGATGTCGGCAAAAATCGGGTTTTGCAACCAGATGTGATGATCCCAGACCAAAGGCGCAGCAAAACGACTGGTTTTACTCTCTGTATCTTTTATGCCAGGGGCTTGGTTGTGATCAGAGACCTTCATCAAAACACCCCCTCTTTTTCAGTGCCTGCGCTATAAAGCCAGCGCTTTGCTGAGCGCATGGCTGAAAACATACAGCCACACTTACCTTTGAAATTTGACAAAAAGCGCTTGCAATTTTTCTGGTTGCTGGCAGAGTCAGGTGAGTACGTCTGAACGTACATACTGCCAAATGAAATGTAATTTTTCGGATTAAATCTAACGGAGTTTTTATCATGTGTTCGATATTCGGGGTGCTTGACATCAAGACTGATGTTAAAGCCTTGCGCCAGCAGGCGCTACAGTTATCTAAGTTGTTACGTCATCGTGGTCCGGACTGGTCTGGAGTCTGGAATGACAATAATGCCATCCTCGTGCACGAGCGTCTGGCCATTGTAGATACTGAAAATGGCGCGCAACCTCTGATTAATCCGAATCGAAATCACATTCTGGCAGTGAATGGTGAGATTTATAATCACAAAAATTTAGAGAACAATTTAACGGTCGACTACGAGTTTCAGACCAAGTCTGACTGTGAAGTGATTTTGCCTTTATACCTGGAGCATGGCGCCGGTTTTATCGACCAGCTGCAGGGCATGTTTGCTTTTATTCTGTATGACGCTGAACAGCAACGCTATTTAATTGCCCGCGACCATATCGGCATTATTCCGCTCTATTACGGTTATGACGAACATGGCCAGCTGTATGTGGCTTCTGAGCTCAAAGCGCTTATTCCGGTGTGTAAACAAATGCAGGAGTTCCCGCCAGGGCATTATTTCGATAGCAAAATTGGCAAACTGGAAAAATATTACGCCCGCGACTGGCAAAGTTATGACGCCGTGAAAAACAACCCTGCTGATTTAGCAGAGCTGCGTGAAGCCCTGGAGCTGTCGGTAAAAAGCCATTTAATGTCTGACGTGCCTTATGGCGTGTTGTTATCTGGCGGTCTGGATTCATCGTTAATTTCGGCGATTACGCAGCAGTTTGCACGTAACCGCGTCGAAGATGACGGTAAATCTGAAGCCTGGTGGCCACGCCTGCACTCTTTTGCTGTGGGCCTTGCCGGTTCACCGGATTTAGTTGCCGCCCGCAAAGTGGCAGATTCAATAGGTACAGTGCACCACGAAGTGCATTTTACTGTGCAGGAAGGCATAGATGCGCTGCGCGATGTGGTGTATTTCCTGGAAACTTATGACGTCACCACCATCCGCGCCTCTACTCCTATGTATTTGATGGCACGCAAAATTAAAGCCATGGGTATAAAAATGGTGCTGTCGGGCGAAGGTTCGGACGAACTGTTTGGTGGTTATTTATATTTCCATAAAGCGCCAAATGCCAAAGAGTTCCACGAAGAAACCTTACGTAAACTCGACCGCCTGCATATGTTTGACTGCAACAGAGCCAACAAAGCCATGTCGGCCTGGGGTATTGAAGCCCGGGTACCATTTTTGGACAAACACTTTATGGATGTGGCGATGCGCCTCAACCCTGAAGCCAAAATGTGTGGCAAAGGCAAAATGGAAAAACATATTTTGCGTCAGGCTTTTGATGGTTTATTGCCACACGAAATTTTATGGCGGCAAAAGGAGCAGTTTTCCGACGGCGTGGGTTACAGCTGGATTGACAGCTTAAAAGCTTTTGCCGAAAAAGAAGTGACCGATCAACAAATGGCCACAGCCAACTTCCGTTTCCCGGTGAATACACCGGACAGCAAAGAAGGTTATTTGTACCGCACCATTTTTGAAGAGCATTTCCCACACAGTGGCGCCATTTCTTGTGTGCCTGGCGGTAAATCGGTAGCCTGCTCTACGCCTGAAGCGCTGGCCTGGGATGCCAAAATGGCAGAAATGACCGATCCTTCCGGCCGTGCAGTGCGCGACGTGCACGAACAAGCTTATTAACAGCGCATCATGAGTAACAAAAGCCCGCATTAGCGGGCTTTTTTGTATGCCGGCGGCAGACATCTTTTAAGTGGTTAAATTTGATGGTCATTGTTGTAATAAAGGGCGTTGGTGAAAGAGTGTCAGACAATTTTCCCTAAAAACCATTTTCAGATTTTGGTCTTATTGCAGACTCAATTCAACGGCTTGGGTATGCCCTTCCCCCTTTTTCTGATAAATTAGCGCCTTTGGTCAAAGCACCATCATAATCTACGTCGAAGTAGCTAAGGCTGTTGAAAACAAGATGAAACTGACTCCCCGTTTTTGGTTGCTGGCAATGTTCGCGCTGGCACCTGCCGTTGCGACGGCAGAACAGGCACTCACAGGTTTATGGATCCGCGATCTGCAGCAACAAACGCTGGCCGATCCACAAACGTCCGGCCTTACCTGGCGCCATGATGAATTAATCAGCATTGGTGATCAAAGTGCAAATCCGGCATACCGGATGAAACTGTTTCGCATCAATCCACAAACAGCGGCTTTTAATCACGACCCTGTACCTATCACGATTTCAGAGCAGGTGCGTAATAGCTGTTTTGGCGATTATCTGGTGAACTCACCGGATTTAGAAGCGCTGACCTGGGACAGAATTGACGATAAAACACTGATCACAGTGACTGAAGATGCCAGCCGTGCTCAGTTAAGTCCGGCTTGCAACCGTAAATTTGCCAAAACGAACTCCACTTTATACCCAACTTTGTTGCTCAAAATTTCGCTGAATGACGATTTTACCAAAGCAGAAATCACCGCAGTCAGGCCGGTGCAGTTCCCGCAAGAATCACAGGTGGGTAATTTACCAAACGATGGCATTGAAGGCTTGGCAGTTGACGATCATCAGAATTTATATCTGGCGCTTGAAAAAAATGTCGCTACAAAACCGGCAATTTTTAAAACCCGCTTAACGCCGGATTTTTGGGCCAAAGACAATTTTGTGAAAGTCATCGATGCCAACCTGACCCTGCCGGAGCTTGATAACAAAGGTCATCCAATCAACGGCATCGACTTTTTACCCAGCCCTATCCCGGGACATCCGGGGTATCTGGTGGCGGTGGCGCGTAACGACGACCAACTGTGGATCTTTGATTTAACCAACCGTGTGTCACCTTTTGTGCAGCCGCTGAGTTTTTATGTGGCCACTGACAATTCCGGCCTCTGTCCTGTATATGAAAAAATGGTGCAAACGGCGCTGGAAGGAATTGCCATTAAAGACGGCCAGGTTTACCTGGTGAACGACCCATGGAAGCAGCATTATCCTGATAATATTCAGTGTGATGTGAATGCGGGCCATTTCCAGAAAATGGCGCCTTTGCTGTTTCAGCTACCGGTAGACCCTCGTTGGTTTACCCTGGCAAGACCTAAACAACAAACCGCAGTGCCCGGCATCAGCGCTATGGCGCAGGTTGACGCCGATCGTTATTTGATTGTGCAGGATAAAAAAATTGACCAGGGTGGCGACCGGTTGGGTGTGCTGCAACTGTCTGCCACAGGCCAACCCTCTTACCTGCCGGTTTTTGTGACCGGCTGGCCAAATAATCAGCCCTCCAGCGATTTAGAAGCGGCATGTGCCTTACCTGGCCGGCCCAACGAATTTTTAATCGCTGAAAGTGGCAGCTGGCATGGTGAGTTTGGCCGGTTATTTCATATCAGGTTGTATCAGGGCTATGCCAATGTGTTGGCAACTTTTCCGTTGCCGATTGAGAATGACAATACCAGCGACAGCACTGGCGACAACTTTGAAGGCCTGGTCTGTGCCAGCAAAGCACCCAATCGTTATTTGTTAGTGCTCGGCGAGCGTGGTGGTGAGGGCAAAGCCGGCAGTTTAGTCTGGGGCGAGTTTGACTTAGCTGCAGGCGCAATTCACTGGCAGCCCGGCCGTGTTGAGGTGCAGGCACCACAACCAGAAAAAGCAGAACCAAAACAACGGGATATTGCTGATTTATATCTGGAATCCAATGTGCTTTGGGCCAGCGCAGTGCGCGAAGCAAGCAATGGCGGGCCTTTCAGCTCCTTTGTTTATCAGGTGGCATTAGTTGACCCACAAGCAGCCAACCCGATCAACCTGATTGGCAGCAGTAAAATTGCCTGGCAAATTGATGGTTTTAAAGTGGAGGCGCTGGCAGCACCAAGCCCGCTGCTGCCGGGCTCAAGCCTTGCGATAGGCACTGAAGATGAATGGCTGCACGGACAATGGCGTGCTTTATTCCCGCCAGCTGGTCAGTCTCCAGCCATTCCTTTGCCTGTGACGCCGGCGTCAGCCGAGGTTTCAACACCGGCCTCTGCAAACACGGTGTTACCGGCAGCGTCCTTGCCGGCCACCCAGCTACCCGCAGCGCCGGTGAATAAAACACCGGTTGTTGCCACGTCGGATAAACCAAAATTATGACCGAAACAATAAAGTCCGAACAGCCGAAAAACCCTTTGCATGGTTTTACACTGGAACAAATTTTAAATTTATTGCTGGCGCATTATGGCGGTTACCCGGGTTTAGCAAAACAAATCAAACTGAAATGTTTCAGCGAAAACCCGAGTATAAAATCCAGTTTGAATTTTTTACGTAAAACACCCTGGGCTCGTACTGAAGTAGAGCAGCTATTTATTCGTTTAGGCTTGTATCAACACAAGTCATAAAGTTCAGCGCAACTGCGCCCCATGTTCGAGTGAACAGGCTGCGCTTGCCAAGCTAAAGGAAATTCCGATGCAAATGATTAAAACCCGTGCCGCCGTCGCCTGGGGACCAGGCCAGCCACTGTCGATTGAAGAAGTGGATTTAATGCCGCCACAAAAAGGCGAAGTATTAGTGAAGTTGGTGGCAACAGGCGTGTGCCATACCGACGCTTATACCTTGTCGGGCGCCGACTCTGAAGGCAAATTCCCTTGTATTCTGGGCCATGAAGGTGCAGGTGTTGTTCAGGCTGTTGGCGAAGGCGTGACCAGCGTTGCTGTGGGCGATCATGTGATCCCACTGTACACACCAGAGTGCGGCAAATGTAAGTTTTGTTTAAGCGGCAAAACCAACTTATGTCAGGCCATTCGCGCCACACAGGGCCAGGGTTTAATGCCAGACGGCACCACCCGCTTCTCCAAAAACGGCCAACCGATTTATCACTATATGGGCACCTCCACTTTCAGTGAATATACGGTTCTGCCGGAAATTGCGCTGGCAAAAATTAACAAAGCAGCGCCTTTGGAAAAAGTCTGTTTATTAGGTTGTGGCGTCACCACAGGGATGGGCGCTGTAATGAACACCGCCAAAGTAAAAGAAGGCGACACTGTTGCCGTATTTGGCTTGGGTGGTATTGGTTTATCGGCCATTATCGGCGCTGTGATGGCCAAAGCCAGCCGCATTATTGCCATTGATATTAATGAATCTAAGTTTGATATTGCGCTGAAACTCGGCGCCACTGATGTGATTAACCCACAAAAGTTCGACAAGCCAATTCAGGACGTGATTGTTGAGATGACCGACGGTGGTGTGGATTTTAGCTTTGAATGTATTGGTAATGTGAATGTGATGCGCTCAGCGCTTGAATGCTGTCATAAAGGCTGGGGTGAGTCGGTGATTATTGGTGTAGCGCCAAGCGGCGCCGAAATCTCTACCCGCCCTTTCCAGCTGGTGACAGGCCGGGTATGGCGTGGTACGGCATTTGGTGGTGTGAAAGGCCGCACTGAGCTGCCGGATTACGTAGAACGGTATTTAAAAGGTGAGTTTGAACTCGACACTTTTATTACCCACACCATGCCGTTGGAGCGAATTAACGACGCTTTTGATTTAATGCACGAAGGCAAATCGATTCGTACTGTGATCCATTATTAATCGTCACGCTGCGAACCAAGCAGCGCTGATAACGGATAACGGATAACGGTTAACGGATACAACATAAAAATGCCCAAAGGCCAGTTTTGCTGGCCTTTTTTATCGATAAGAAATTTAACAAGGCCCGCTTTATCAGCGGTATTTGACCAGGCGGCTTGTTAGCAAAAACACAACACGGAGCAAGATATGAGTCTACAACTGGTCTCCAGTCAGCGTTGTTTTGGTGGCTTACAACAGCGTTATAGCCACAGATCCAAAGTGCTCAATTGCACTATGCAGTTTTCGGTGTATTTACCACCCCAGGCCGAACTTGGCAAAGTTCCGGCTTTGTATTGGCTGTCGGGTCTCACCTGCACTGATGAAAATTTTTCCAGTAAAGCCGGCGCCCAGCGTATTGCCGCCGAGCTTGGCATGGCACTGATTATTCCGGACACCAGCCCAAGAGGCGCCGATGTTGCCGATGCACCGGATGGCGCTTACGACTTGGGTTTAGGCGCAGGTTTTTATGTGAATGCCACGCAACAGCCCTGGGCCAGCCATTACCGGATGGACGATTATATTCAACAGGAATTACCGGCTTTAGTTGAAGCTGCACTGCCGGTCAATACCAAACGCGCCATCAGCGGCCATTCGATGGGCGGCCACGGCGCTTTGGTATTGGCACTGCGAGAGCCTGAACGTTATGTGTCGGTATCGGCTTTTGCTCCAATTTGTAAACCAACCCAGTGCGACTGGGGCCGCAAAGCTTTTACTGCCTATTTAGGTGAAGATGAAAGCAGCTGGGCCGCTTATGATGCCAGCCTGCTTTTGGCCAAAACCGGCAGCCAGCTGCCGATATTAGTCAGCCAGGGCGGTGACGATCAGTTTTTAGTCAATCAGCTAAAACCTGAGCTATTACAACAAGCAGCTGCAGCCAGCTGTACAGCGCTGAGCTACGAGCTACAGCCAGGCTACGACCATAGTTATTATTTTATTTCGACTTTTATTGAACAACATTTAAGGTTTCATGCACGATTCTTATTCGCTTAAAGTAATGTTGGCAACAACGGCCATTAAGCCAAAAGCCAGACATGATTGTCTGGCTTTTGGCTCATTACTGAACTCAAATTCAAAGTATAAAATTCAACGAAGTCACAACCTTGAACGCACCAACACCTCAAATTCAGGGGCCGGCAAGGGTTTGCTGCAATAATACCCCTGATAATAATCACAGCCGTGGGTGCGGAGAAACTCCAGTTGTTCTGCCTCTTCCACACCTTCTGCCAGGGTTTTGAGTTTGAGTACCCGCGCCATCGAAATAATAGCGCTGACAATTTCGTTGCTTTCATTATCAAATGGCACGTCATCAAAAAACTTTTATCAATTTTTAATACGTCCAGCCGGTATTTTTTTAAATAAGAAAAAGACGAATAGCCGGTGCCAAAGTCGTCGATGGCAAGCTGAATGCCCAATTGATGCAAAGTGAGCAAGGTATCAAAAGCGCTGCTTTCGTTGGCCATAATGGCGCTTTCGGTCAATTCCAGCTCTAATAAATGCGCCGGAAAACCGGTTTCAAACAGAATTTGCTGAACTGTTGCGGCAATATCACCATGTGAAAACTGGTGGGAAGATAAATTGACCGCCAGTTTTAACGGCGGTAACCCTGCAGCCAGCCAGGCCGCACCTTGCTGACAGGTTTGCCTGAGCACCACTTCACCAATAGCGCCAATCAGGCCTGTGTCTTCGGCAATAGGAATAAACACGCCAGGCGGCACTAATATTGGCCCAAGGCCTGCACCATTGTCCGGCTCTAACCAGCGCACCAGAGCTTCAGCGCCAATAATGGCACCGGTTTGTACGTCGGTTTGCGGCTGGAAATACACCACAAATTGCTGTTCAACCAGCGCATTACGCAGTTTGGATTCCATTTCAATGCGGGTGCGGGCATATTGGGTTAAATCATCAGAATAATAAGCAAAACGGCCACGGCCCTGCTCTTTGGCACGGTAAAGCGCGGCGTCGGCGTTTTGCAATAACATGGCACCTTCAACGCCGTGCTGCGGATACAAAGCGATACCGGCACTGATGCCGATGCGTACTTCATTATTGTTGGGCAACAACAGCGGTTGATTCAGTTCCTGAATAATGTCGCTGGCCAAACGGCCGGCGTCTTCTTCATGCTCCAGCACCGGCAATAACACCATAAATTCATCACCGCCAAAACGCGCCAGCGTATCTTCCGGCCTGAGTTTTGCGGCCAGTCGTGCGGCCACTAATTTCAGTAATTCGTCGCCGGCCGGATGACCAAAACTATCGTTCACATACTTAAACCTGTCTAAATCCAGCATCATCAGCGCAAAAGACTGCTGATGGCGTTTTGCCGCATCAGTGGCACCTTCCAGTTTACTCAGCATCATCAGGCGGTTTGGCAAGCCTGTCAGCACATCGTGATGCGCCAGATATTCCAGCTCCTGCTGCGAAGCTTTCAGCTGCGTGATATCGGCAAATACCGCTACGAAATTTTTAATCTTTTGTTTTTCATCATAAATAGCACTGATGCTGAGCAACTCCGGATAAATTTCACCATTTTTACGCCGGTTCCAGATCTCCCCTTGCCAATGCCCCTGTTGCTGTATTTCCTGCCACATTTGCTGGTAAAAACCGGCTTCATGCCTGCCGGACGAAAAAATGGCCGGGCTCTGGCCAAGCACTTCGTACTGCTCATAACCCAACATATCCAATAAACTTTGGT
>JAYRUI010000029.1:0-5349 GCA_041919175.1 Rheinheimera sp.
CATCAGCAGATTCCGTAATTTGTGATTTACGGTTTAACAGCCCAAGCATATTTTCCAGATCGGTGAGGGCACGGCGAATTTCCCGGTAGACAAAACCTAAAAAATTTAAAGGAATAAACAGCTGCAACATATAAGCGTTCACCATGGCAATGTCACCAAGGGTCAGCTCTTGTTGAAGTGCGCCCTGAGCCGCCATCAGCATCATCACCGTAATAGCAGCGGCGATGATCAGCGCCTGCCCCGAGTTCAGCAGCAATAACGACATGCGGTTTTTCAGCTTGGCGCTTTCCCACTTCGCCAGAAAATCGTCGTACATTTTCGCTTCGTACCGCTCGTTATTAAAATATTTCACGGTTTCATAATTGAGCAGACTGTCGACAGCACGGCCATTGGTCGCGGAGTCGGCCTGGTTGGCGTCACGGATAAACTGGTTGCGCCATTCGGTCACCTGTACCGTAAACCAGATATAAAAAGCCACGGCTACAGCGGTGATCAGGGCATACCAGAACGAAAACAAACTCCAGAAAATAACCGCTACCAGCACAATTTCTAATAAAGTCGGCACTATGTTAAACATTAAAAACCGCATTAAAAAACTCAGGCCATTAGTACCGCGTTCTATGTCGCGGCTAATACCACCTGTGTTGCGATCTAAATGAAAACTCAGTTCCTGCTGATGCAAATGATTAAATACTTTGAGGCCAATCTGGCGCATGGCATGTTCAGTCACCCGGCTAAACAGCGCGTCCCGTACTTCACCAAAAAATACCGAACCAAAACGCATCAGGCCATATGCCAGCAACAGCAGCAACGGCAACGCCACCACAGCTTGCAGGCTGCGGTCCAGGCTATCAACAATCAGTTTTAATAAATAAGGCAATACCAGCGTGGCGGCTTTGGCAGCCACTAAGGCCAGCAAAGCAAAAATAACCCGGCCTTTAAAGGTCAGCAGGTAAGGCAAAATATACCGGATGGTTTGTTGAAGATTGAGTGCCTGACTTGAGCGGCCCACATCAGGTCTTTTGGCCGCAGTGCCCATTCCGCGCATGGTTGTTCCTCTGGCAGGGGGCTTGTGATTACCGCAATAAAACTGCTGCATCCGGCATCAGATGCAGCATATGGATTATTGATAGGTGCACAGATAAGCCGTGTCCTGCGTTACTTTTAATTGAAATTTCTGCTCTGCGGCCACTTCAAACGACTGACCGCGGTGAAATGTTTGCCAGTCGGACTGGCCCGGTAATTTTACCGTTAAAGCGCCGCTGATAATGGTCAGCACTTCATGCTGACTGGTGCCAAATTCATAGTCGCCAGGTGCCATCACACCCACAGTGGCTGGCAACTGTTCACCGGCAAAAGCAATGGACGTTACTTTACCATCAAAATACTGATTTACTTTAAACATCATGCACTCCTGAAGTTAGGCTGGTTATTTTTCGCCCCCCAGTAAAACGGATTTTGTGGTGTTTGCCCAGAGATTTTTAGCTGTTTAGATGGCTGAAGTATTTCCTGAAGCAGATCAATGTATAAGTACCAGATAACGCAGTAAAACAGCTATCGATCAACTATCATTGGCCTGAAACAGAACAGGTATATCGAAGCTGTATTTGTCACAGCGACTCTGGCAATATTGAGTGTCTGACCGCAGCAAACACCCACTGCTGGTAAAAAGGTAAAACTTTGATGAAAACAAAAAATTACCAGTCACTGAGCAACTACATCGATTTGTTATTGGATGTGGTTTGTGTGGTTGATCAACAAGGGCGTTTTGTTTATGTCAGCGCCAGTGCTGAGCGTATTTTGGGTTTTCGCAGTAGTGAGCTGATTGGGCAGCCGATGATTGATTATGTCTGGCCTGCCGATCGGGATAAAACACTGCAACAGGCTTCGATGGTGATGGCGGGCGAGCCGGTGTTTAATTTTGAAAACCGCTACCGGCATAAAAATGGCAATCCGGTGTTTTTATCCTGGTCAGCCCGCTGGTCAGAAGTGGATGAGGTCAGAGTGGCGGTCGCCCGTGATATCAGCGCCATTAAACTGGCGCAGGCCAGGCAAAATGCGGTGTATGTTATTTCTGAAGCCGCTCATCAAAGCAATGATTTACCTCAGCTTTATCAGCAAATTGCCGCTATTGTTGCCGGCTTGCTGCCGGTGCAGATTTTTTTAATAGCGCTGCCGGATCAAAACGGTCAATGGCAATGTTGTTATCAGCAGCAACTGCCTAAGCCCGGTCAGATACAACAAATTGCCTTGCCCGATATTAAAGCTTTTTGTTATCAGGTTGCGGCGCAACTGTCGCCACAGCAGTGGCCTGCCGACAGTGCTGAAGCAGGTTGGCTGGCGTTACCCTTACAATCCGGTCTGGATTTGCAGGGCGTGCTGATGCTGCATCCGGGGCCAGGCTTATTTTATAGTCAGGACGACATCAGTTTATTAAGTTTTGTCACCGAACAAATAGCGGCTGCCATCAGCCGTAAAACTATGTTAACCAGACTGGAACAGCTGGCACTGCATGACAGTCTGACCGGGCTTGCCAACCGCACTTTATTGCAGGACAGACTGCAGCTTGCGCTGCAAAGAGCCAGCCGTGAACAGCGGCCTCTGGCGCTGCTGTATCTGGATCTCGACAGGTTTAAACAAGTCAATGACGCTGTGGGCCATCAGGCCGGTGATGTGCTGTTACAACAAACGGCGCAGCGTATCGTGCGTGCCGTGCGCCAAACCGACACTGTGGCGCGTTTTGGCGGTGATGAATTTGTGATTTTACTGGAACAAATTGAGCAAAAATCAACAGTGTTAAAAATTGCCGAAAAAGTACGGCAAGCTTTGTTAACGCCTTTTATGCTGGCAGGACAAGAGTTTTACGTTTATCCCAGTATCGGCATTGCGCTTTATCCTGAACATGGTCAGGACAGCCGCCAGTTGTTGTTGCGCTCAGATGTGGCGATGTACAGCGCCAAACATCAGGGCCGCAACCAGGTGGTGCTGGCGGGGGAGCAGGAGCTCGGATAAGCCTCGTAGTGGTCAACTCATTTTGGTCGCATCAGGCGGTTGCAGATAGCTAATTCTGCTGTGTGATCCAAAGTAAAAAGCCCGGTGACAATCACCGGGCTTTTTTCATCCGTTTTTTGGCTGGCTTTTCACTTTGGGTGAAAAGCCGCCCGCTGTTTGTTATGGCCTGTTAATGGTGATCACAGGGGACGTCCAGGTCTCCCAGTGGGCTGCATTGTTTGGATCACCCAAAGCTTTTAACACTTTGAGTTCCAACACATAACTGCCGTTTGGCACTTCTTTCACTTTGCCTTTGCCACCGTTGCTGTGGATGCGGGTGCCATCCCAGCCAAAGCTGAAGAAGCCCGTGGCAGTGCTGTTACGTGGAATAAATTCTTCCACGTTGGTTTTATGGAATACCGGATGCACTGGCGTCATATTGCCGGCGTGCAGGATATTCATTTCCATGTATTGCGCCTGATGTTCAAAATGTACCAGGAAGAATGGCATATCATCACCCTGCATGCTGAAGCTGCAATCAGCCACACACTTGGTGTAAGTACCGGCGCTCAGTTTAGCCGCCCATGGGAAACCATTGGCAGTTGGGGTCACAGTCGGAATAGCCTGGTAATCACCAACAAAACCGGCAAAGGGTACCCGGTAAACCTGACCTGCAGTGGTTGGGGTCAATACAACATAACCACCATATTGACCATACAGCGGGCCTGTTGCCGGTGTGATAGTCACATCCACAGTTGCGCTGCTGCCAGGCGCCACTTCAACCGATGGACTGCTAAAGGCAACAGTCGCGTCGCTGGTCGTTACTGCAGTGACAGTCGTTACACCACCCGTGGACAAAGCGTTGACTGAGCTCAGGTTGTAAGTCACAGTTTCAGTGCCTTTATTCTGAATCGTCAGGCGCTGTGTGAATGGTCCGGCCTCACCTTCACCCGTGGCAATTTTGCCTGGGGTGACAGTGGTGGTTGCCAGAACACTGCCGGCGATATCCAGCATACCTGCGCCCTGACGATGCACCTGATCGAGGTAACCTAAACCCGGGCTGCCTTGCCAGTTTTTCGGATCTGCGCTGTTTTGCAAAATATCACGCACTGAAGCGGGCGCCGTGTCTGGTTTAGCCTGTAACAACAGTGCAACAGCACCGGCCACATGAGGGGACGACATCGAGGTGCCACCTAAAGTGGCAAAACCACCACTTTCCAGCGGGTAAGTGGAGTAAATGTTGCCGCCTGGTGCACCAATATCCGGTTTTAACGCGAGGTCCGGCGACAAGCCATAAGAGCTGAAACTGGAAATTAAACCACCTGTTGGTGATGGGAAACTGCCGCTGCGGTCGGTCCAGCTGAGTACCGGTGCCGCCATAGCGCGGATGGCGTTGCCATCGGCCAGCGAAATACCCACCACAGGTTTACCGTTTGGAATAGCGGCACCCAGGGTGCCGCTTAATGGTCCTGCCACGTTGTTTGATACCAGCACAGCGTCGGCACCAGCGTTAATAGCGTTCGCTGCTTTTATCCCAAAAGCACAGGTGCCACGGGCTGCCAGCGCAATTTTACCTGTTAAAGAACCCGGTACCAGTGCAGCACAAGCTTCACCAACGGCAACCACTTCACCGCCACCCACAGTTGGAATAGCGGGGGAGAACGTCATAGGGGCGTAGCCAATATCCTGACCATTCACAGAGGCGATAGACTGCATCACGTGGCTGTTATCAAAAGAAGCCACACCAATGACATCTTTACCCAGACCTGGAGCACCCGCTGAATACAAGCCACTGGTACCACTGTTGCCAATAGAAGCAACCACCACCATCCCCTTTGCGACCAAGCGATCGGCCGCCTGAGCCGTTGGATATTGTGGCCACTGGAAGGCCGAACCAATACTCATATTTAAGATGTGCATGCCGTCGTTGTATGCACGTTCCATCGCGGCAATCATTACATCTGCTGTGGTGCTGCCGTTACAACCGAACACACGGTAAGCACCCAGAGTAACAGCTGGGGCGACCCCTTTGACTGTGCCATTGGCACCGACAATACCGGCAACGTGGCTACCATGGCCACCACAGTCATCCGGGTTACTGTCTGGTGTGGTCACCGGGTTGTAACTTGGGCTACTGGAGTCAGCGTTAAAAGCATCACCCACAAAGTCATAACCATATTGCACCCGCGCAGTCGGGAAGCTGGTGCTGCCGTTGGCGCCATTCCCACCAAAATCCGGATGGTCGATATCGATACCTGTGTCCATTACAGCCACTTTAATGCCGCTGCCGTCCAGCCCTAAAGAGTTGTGGGCAGTATTGGCGCCTGTCATGGCGAGTGCTGTTGCCATGTCACCAAT
>JAYRUI010000029.1:5359-13508 GCA_041919175.1 Rheinheimera sp.
GCCGGAACTCAGCACTTCAGCTTTCGGGGCCTGGATCACTTCAACCGGATAAATGGCTTTTACCCCATCGACCTGCATTAATTTAGCGCGTTCGCCTGGTTTTACTTCAATAGAAAAACCGTTAAACAGGGTGTCAAAAGCGCGCCGCTCTTTATAGCTGACGCCTGCTTCGCTGGCCGCCTGACGAAAAGCCGCTTTTGCTGCCAACACATTTTTTTTACTGTTGCCGGAAGCAACAGGGGCTGCTTTCAATTCAACAAACCACAGATTGCCGCCTTCGGCTTCTGCAATGCTGACACTGTTGCTGGCTTGCGCCTGGCTGATACCAAGCAAAAGCGCCAGGCTGCTGAGTTTAAAGAAAGGGTTAATGATGATTTTGCGATTGATAGGACGTTGATTCAAAGTGCATTCCTCTTGTTATGTTTTTATCTGCAGAGAATGGACTCAATGGACAACAAGGATACAAAACGACCCGATCCCAACCGACTGAGTGCATGAAGCGACAGCACTGTGCATAAAATAAGCCATGAAACCAACATTAGAGTTTAATGAATTACAAAACAATAAGTTAGCCGTGAATATCAAATGATCAATATTTGATTCAGAAGTCCGCAAAATAAAATTTGTAAAAAATGCAGACAATTCAATATGTTGAAGTTGTTTTTAAATTGTTTTTATTCAGTAATATTTGTGGTTATGCACAACTCTGTGCAGCTTGCTGTTGTTGATGTTTTTTGTAGCTGTGGCATTTAATTTAAATGTATAACGTTAATTTGATAGCGTTTTTATTTTTAAATTTTGTGTGTGTTGGTGATATGTTTTTTGTTTGTGAATTTTCAGATAATGAATATTGAAGATGCGCAATGTTGCCGCCTCAATAGCAAAACTTTAGCGCAATAAAAAGGCGCTATGTTAACAGCGCCTTGAACAAATAAAGCCCGCAGATTGTGCTTATCAGGCAACACAATCTACATAATAAACTTTTTTGCCATCGATTTCGGTCAGTGCCAAACCGTGGATATAAGTCTCAAAACCAGGGAATTTACCATTAAATTCGCGGGCGAATTTTAAGTAGCTGACGATGGTTTCGTTAAAAACTTCACCCGGTACCAACAGCGGAATTCCCGGTGGGTAAGGGGTCAGCATCACAGCGGTAATACGGCCTGTCAGTTCGTCCAGTGGCACCCGTTCAATCTTTTTATGCGCCATTCTGGCAAAAGCATCGGCCGGTTTCATCGCAGGCACCATTTCCGACAAATACATTTCAGTGGTCAGTTTGGCAATATTATTGGTGCGGTAAATGTCGTGGATCTGGTCGCACAGGTCTTTTAAACCAATACGTTCATACTGCGGAAACTTCTGGATAAACTCCGGCAGAATACGCCATAACGGGGCGTTTTTGTCGTAGTCATCTTTAAACTGTTGCAGCGCTGTCACCATGGTATTCCAGCGGCCTTTGGTAATGCCGATGGTAAACATAATAAAGAAGCTGTACAGGCCGGTTTTTTCAATCACCACACCATGTTCAGCCAGATATTTGGCAACTATAGCAGCTGGTATCCCCGAATCTGAGAAGTTGCCGTCAACATTGAGGCCAGGCGTTAAAATGGTGGCTTTAATAGGATCAAGCAGGTTAAAGCCTTCGGCGATAGGGCCAAAACCATGCCAGTTTTCGTCGGCATGTAACATCCAGGACTCACGCTCATCCAAACCTTCAGCGGTTAAATCATCCGGGCCCCAGACTTTAAACCACCAATCGTCGCCATATTCGTCGTCCACTTTGCGCATGGCACGGCGAAACTCCAGGGCTTCATCCAGCGATTCTTCCACCAGCGCAGTGCCGCCCGGTGCTTCCATCATGGCGGCTGCCACGTCACAGGAGGCAATAATGGCGTATTGCGGGCTGGTGGAGGTGTGCATCAGATAAGCTTCGTTAAACAAGTTGGTATCGAGTTTATTCTGATTGGCGTCCTGCACCAGAATTTGCGAGGCCTGCGAAATACCGGCCAGCAATTTGTGGGTGGACTGGGTTGAAAACACCATCGAAGTGTCACAACGTGGACGGCCTTCACCAATGGCGTGGTAATCACCATAAAAATCGTGGAAAGCAGCGTGTGGCAACCAGGCTTCGTCAAAATGCAGGGTTTCGATTTCACCGTCGAGCAACGACTTAATTTCTTCAACGTTGTACAAAATACCGTCGTAGGTACTTTGGGTAATGGTCAGCACCCTTGGTTTCACGTCCGGGTTGGTTTTTAGTACTTCACGGATAAAAGGGTTTGCTTCCATTTTACGGCGAATAGTCGCAGGTTCGAATTCGCTGCGTGGAATAGGGCCGATGATGCCGTAGTGGTTGCGCGTTGGCATTAAAAACACCGGCAGCGCGCCTGTCATCATAATGGCGTGCAAAATAGATTTATGGCAGTTCCGGTCCACCACCACAATGTCGCCCGGCGCTACTGTGCTGTTCCAGACAATTTTGTTGGACGTTGAGGTGCCGTTGGTGACAAAAAACAAATGGTCGGCATTAAAAATACGGGCAGCATTGCGCTCAGAGGCCGCAACGGGGCCTGTGTGATCCAGCAATTGGCCAAGCTCGTCTACCGCATTACACACATCGGCGCGCAGCATATTTTCACCAAAAAACTGGTGGAACATGCGGCCGACCGGCGATTTTAAAAAGGCAACACCACCTGAGTGGCCAGGGCAGTGCCAGCTGTAAGAGCCGTCCTGGGCATAGTGGGTAAGGGCGCGGAAAAACGGTGGTGCTAAAGAATCTAAATAACTTTTGGCTTCGCGGATAATATGGCGCGCCACAAATTCCGGCGTGTCTTCATGCATATGAATAAAACCATGCAGTTCACGCAGGATATCATTCGGAATATGGCGGGCGGTGCGGGTTTCACCATAAAGATAAATTGGAATATCCGGGTTGCGGTGGCGGATTTGTTCCACAAAACTGCGCAGTTGCAGCAGCACCGACTGGCTTTCTTCTTTGCTGCCGCTGCCAAATTCTTCGTCATCAATCGACAGAATAAAACCGGCAGCGCGGCTTTGTTGCTGGGCAAATGAGGTTAAATCACCATAACTGGTGTAACCAACCACTTCCATGCCGGCCTTTTCAATGGCAGACGCCAGCTCACGAATGCCGGAGCCGCTGGTGTTTTCCGAGCGGAAATCTTCGTCAATAATGACCAGAGGGAAATAAAAACGCATGGTGGTTTCCTTATCAAGGACCAAAAGTTAAAGCAAACAGCATCAAAGCCGGCATCCGCAAAAAACTAATCACCAGGCTGCATTGCTATGCAGTCCGGCACTTTGGGGGAGCCGCGATGAAGTGGATGAATAAGCCCCGGAACACAGGGGCTGAAAAACCTGCACACCATACCTGAAATCTGAGTTTTTTCCAGTGAAAATCCGCCAAAGGCAACGCTTTTTCGCAAAAAGTTAGCGCAAGTTTGAGGCAAGAAGCCAAACAACGGTCTGAAGATAGATATGTAAATTATCTGACTGCTCATGCAAAGAGTCACAGGCAGACATACAGGCACAAGCCAGCACAGGTTAGCGGTGGCTTGTTTCAGTTGTGTGGTTAATGCGTCTATAGCGCTGTGTTAGAGCTGTGGTGTGATTCAGCCCTTGTGCTGTGGCACCACCCAGCAGATAAATATCATCCCCAATAGCAACAGCGCCATGGCCATGTCTGGCCGGTAGCATCTTGCCTGCGGCTTGCCATTGCTTGGTGTTGCTGTCAAAACGCCAGATCTCAGCAAAAACGCCGTTGTTGTTATTGGCACCTTCACCGCCAAAGGCATAAAGCCGGGTGCCGATTGCGGCAGCAGCAAGACCCGCCTGAGCTTGCGGCATGTCTTTGATGGCTTGCCAGTTATTGTTGCTTGCATCAAAACGGCCGCTGCTGGCCAGATTACCCAGGCTGCGGTGCCGGCCTCCAACCCAATAAGGCTGCAGCCCAATAAGCGCTGCAGCGGCGCTGTTTTTTGGTGTTGTGATGGCTGGCAAAGTTTGGGTTTTTAGCGTGCTTGGGTTAAACACATAGTGCACAGTGGTGTCGGTATGATGGCCCCATTCGTTATTGTTTTCGCCTTGCGGGCTTCGGCCCGACACCAGATGAATATTGCCATCCAGCACAAAACTGACAGTTTCAGCCAAAGGCGCCGGCAGCCTTGCCACTTTTTGCCAGCTGCTGCTGCCGTTTGGTAATTTTAAAATATCGGCGCTTGCCATCCAGTTGCCTTGTTGCCAGAAATCGTTTTTGGCGTTGGTTGTCGTTGCTGCAGCCGCTATAAGGCTTTGTGGATCTTTGACAAAACCGCCCAAAATCCATAAAGCATCCGAAGTGCTGACCAGCATGGCATGATGGCGTGGCTCCGGAAGTTTCGGCCCCAAACGCCAGCTGTTTTGCGCCGGGTGATAAATTTGCAAAGCATCCGTCATTTGCCCCTGAGCGAGCGGCAACGCCGAACTAATACCACCGGCTACATAAATCTCGCCCTGATGTAACACAGGGTAAATTTCCTGCACTGCAATGGGCATTAGGGCCTGAGTTGAAATTTCAAATTGGGTTTTGTCTGCGGCCACGGTGTTGGCAACTGGCGCGAGCAGCGCAAAAGGTATTAGCAAAACAAGTCGGAGAGATTGCTTAAAAGCCAGCAATATAGATTTTTTAAATTGTTGTCGTGCAGTGCGAACAAATATCCTGACTGATTTCACTATGAGGACTCCGCAAAATTGTGGCGAGGTTTTATGGTAGGAGCAAAGACCGGCGTGAATACAAAAAATTCCCGTGCTGCTGTGTAATTTAATGTTTTTATGTGATTTTTTAAAGAATAGTCCAGCCACCTGAGTGCAGATGGCTGGACTATTTATGGAGGTTATATTTGATGGGGAGCGAGAAATGTCAATTAGCAGTTTTATTCTGAAGCACCAAAGAGCCCTGCGGCGCTAGCTGAATGGTGAACAACGCCTGTTGTGCATTCGCTTCACCTTGTACTGTTAAAGGCCAGCGCTGGCCTGTCAGTACGTCGGTGAACTGATAATCACCAGCTTGCCAGCCCCATTGTTGCAGCAGCTCTGTTGGCAGTTTGAGTTCGAAATTAGCCGCGGTATCTGCGAAGTTCGCCACTACTACCAACTTTTCCTCTGTGTTCCAGCGGGCAAAGCTCAGTTGTTGTTCGCTATATTGGCCTTGCTTCTCTGCATTTTCAGGGCCTTTCGCCTGAGCCACTAAATTTACCTGATGCAGGTTATAAAACTCCCCCTGCAGTGCACTACTTTGGCTGCTAAAACTCAAAAGTTTCTGGTAAAAATCCCGCAGCTGCTGTTGTTCTGCTGTTAAGCCGCCGCCGTCATATTTACCGCCATTCAGCCAGCCCTGATGGGCAGGCACGCCCACATAATCAAAAATACTGGTGCGGCTGGGTTTACCAAAACCTGCATCCAGCGCAGCTGCTTCACCCACTTCCTGCCCAAAATACAGCAGAGTAGGGGCTTTGCCTATTAAGGCGGATACCACCATGGCCGGTTTGCCTTTTTCTGCAGCGCCGGCAAACTCCAGGCTCGCGATACGCTGCTCGTCGTGGTTTTCCAAAAACTTCAGCATATGCTGGTCGATATCCGCTACTTCGGCTTGTTTACTCAGCACCTCTGAGGCAGTGCCTTTGCCTTGCATCAACAGTTTCAGGCTGTCGTAAACACCCACTTTGTCGTACAGATAATCCATTTTGCCAAGGCCAACATAATCTCGGTAAAGCTGGGGCTGATACACTTCGGCCAACAGCACAGCCTGTGGGTTTTTCAGTTTGATATGGCTGTTTAAATAACTCCAGAATTCCACCGGTACCATTTCGGCCATATCAAACCTGAAGCCATCTACACCAAAATCCAGCCAGAATTCAGTAATTTGACGAAACTTCAGCCAGGAATCGGGCAGTTCTTTGCCTTGCCAGAAAGCAGCATGCTCGGCATAACTTTTTGTAGCGTAGTCAGCAGGCAAGCGCTCAAAATCGTAACTGCCGTCTGGTTTGACGCCGTAGTTTATTTTGACGGTTTCGTACCAGTCGTTTTGATCGGGTTTAGCGGCGCGAGCACCATTGCCAGTCCATTTGGCCGGCATTTCGGCAAATTTGCCATCAGCGAGCGGGTGCGCTTCGCCACCCAGTGGTTTCACATCGGTGTCCGGCACCATAAAAGCCTGACCAGGCACATAATAAAAGTTGTTGTTTTTGTGGTATTCCAAAGACGTGTTGTCGTCAGCGCCAAAATCGCGCACTCCGTCCGGTTTACCCAAAGACTGGTAATGGCGGGCTACATGGTTGGGCACTATATCGATCATCACCTTGATGCCATGCTGATGAGCGCGGTTTATCAGTGCTTTAAATTCGTCCATGCGTTTGGCAGGGTCAAGGGCTAAATCGGGGTTGACGCTGTAATAATCTTTCACCGCATAAGGTGAACCAGCGCGGCCTTTCACCACATCCGGGTCGTCTGGGCTGATGCCATAAGCGCTGTAGTCAGCAACCAACGCATGATGCGGCACCCCGGTTAACCATAAATGGCTGACGCCCATGGCTTTTAATGACAACAGCGCTGCGTCATTGATGTCGTTAAATTTACCCACGCCATTTTGCGCCATGGTGCCCCAGGGCTGATTGCTGCTGTTGCTGTTGCCAAATAATCGGGTAAAGGCCTGGTAAATAACAATTTTCCCAGCAGGCGCTGTTGCTGTTGGGGCTGCAGTTGTTGCGATGGGCGCAGCAGCTTTGGTTTGGGCGGAATTAGCCATGTTTTCCTGGCCTGATGGTTTGGGCTGGCAGGCTATCAGCGCTGTTGCCAAACAAGCTGTAAATGCTAAGTGATTGAATTTGTTCATGCAGACTATTCATAAAACGGATGATGCCCTCATGCTAGCACAAAGCAACCTATGGCCGTTGTGGCTGCAAACGTATGCATCAGTGGCTGTATTTCTGTTCAATCTCACTGACTTTAGAGAGCAGCGCCTCGTTATCCGGTTGCTGGTCATCGGCAAAACGCAGTTGGGTGTCGTTACTCAGTACCAACTCAGCGTTCTGGTAAAAAAAATAAACCCGATCACCATAAAAGCCTACAGCCACAGTTAAACCATCCAGCAGATAACCAAGGCCGGCAGGGCTGTCGGCCATCAAACCAAAATGTTTCACTTTGGCAAACACGCTTAACAGCAGTTGTGGGGCAGGTAAGGTTGACATCGTGACACAACCCGAAAAAGTGAATTTGCTTAAGTATGGTGCTGGTGGCTAAAACTGCCAGTTAAGCCAGACAACGAAAGCCAAAAGTTTACCTGGTGGCAAAAAGCCAGCGACCACCGGCTTTGACCGTTTATATTTGCGCAGCAAAAGCGCGCTTTGTATAGTCGGGCTAAAAACAGGAGTTGTTATGACGTTTTACCGCCTTTTTGCCCAAACAACCTTTGCCAGCGCCTTGGTAGCCACAAGTATCCAGAGTGCAACCGCCAGCACAACAGCAGCACAACAGCAATTTTTTCAGCACCTGAGCGCGCTTTGTGGCAAAGCTTTTGCCGGTAAAGTGGTGGTTGGCAATGCCAGCGACGACAAAATGCGCAGCCAGCAGCTGCTGATGCATGTGCGTGAATGCAGTGACACCGAAATTAAAGTGCCGTTCCATGTCGGCGAAGACAGATCCCGCACCTGGGTGATCACAAAAACCGATACCGGCCTTCGATTAAAACACGACCATCGCCATCAGGACGGAAGCTCCGATAAAGTGACGATGTACGGCGGCGACACCCGAAGCACAGGCACAGCAGAGCAACAGCTGTTTCCGGCTGATCAATATTCTAAAGATATGTTCACTGCCAACAATATGGCCGTGTCGAATGGCAACACCTGGTTGGTCGAAGTTCAGCCGGGCAAAATTTACCGTTATGGGTTAAAACGCGAAGGGCGCGAATTTATGGTGGAGTTTGATTTAACCAAAGAAGTTACAGCACCACCGGCACCCTGGGGCCATAAATAACACTTTTGTGGCGGGTGGGCTTGTTGCTGCGTTGGATAAACTAGCCAGCAGCCAGCTTGCTTTGTTAACATCCAACAGCCTGCAAGGTGCCTGTTCATTTTTTGCCGTCAAGTGTATGAAA
>JAYRUI010000030.1:0-13399 GCA_041919175.1 Rheinheimera sp.
CACCCAAACGCCATTCGATGGAATATCTGCGCGAGCAGGCACACTTACGTTCACGGACCAATATGGTTGGCGCCATTACCCGCGTTCGTCACTGTCTGGCACAAGCCATTCACCGTTTTTTCCACGAGCGTGGTTTTTACTGGATCAGCACCCCAATCATTACCGGTGCAGACGCTGAAGGCGCTGGTGAAATGTTCCGTGTCAGTACCTTAGATATGGAAAACCTGCCACGTGATGACAAAGGCAAAGTAGACTACAAACAGGACTTCTTCGGTAAAGAAACCTTTTTAACGGTTTCCGGCCAGCTGAACGTAGAAACTTATGCTTGTGCTTTGTCGAATGTGTACACCTTCGGCCCGACTTTTAGAGCTGAAAACTCAAACACTACCCGTCACTTAGCTGAATTCTGGATGATTGAACCAGAGGTTGCTTTTGCTGAGTTAAAAGACGTCGCCCAGCTTGCCGAAGACATGCTTAAATACGTATTTGAAGCAGTACTGGCAGAGCGTGGCGACGATATGGCGTTTTTTGCTGAACGTGTTGATGACAAAGCCATCAGCCGTCTACAAGACATTATTAATTCAAGCTTTGTGCGGATGGATTACACCGAAGCCGTTGAAATTTTAAAAACTTGCGGCAAAAAATTTGATTACCCTGTTGAATGGGGTGTGGATTTACAGTCAGAGCATGAGCGTTATTTAGCGGAAGTGCATGTTGGCGCGCCGGTTATTTTGCAGAACTATCCAAAAGACATCAAAGCCTTTTATATGCGCATGAACGAAGATGGCAAAACTGTTGCTGCCATGGACATTCTGGCGCCAGGCATTGGTGAAATTATTGGTGGTTCACAACGGGAAGAACGTTTAGAGCAGCTCGACGCGCGGATGGATGCCATGGGCCTGAACAAAGAAGACTACAGCTGGTACCGTGACCTGCGCCGTTATGGCACTGTGCCTCATGCCGGTTTTGGTTTAGGTTTTGAGCGTCTGGTGTCTTATGTCACTGGCGTTGGTAACGTCCGTGACGTGATTGCTTTTCCACGTACCCCAGGCAACGCCGATTTCTAACACTAAAATCGAGCGTCGCTGCTGAGCGGGAAACATAAAAAAGCCATCTTAAAGATGGCTTTTTTCTTTTAAATCAACTGTGTAGCTGATTATTCGAAATAGCTGAAATAATGGTTGGTATCAAGAGCTGGTCTTTGCGGCGCTTCTCCGGCACAAGTACCAAGATACAGATAACCGACAATTTCATCGTCTTCACCCAGGCCCAGCGTTTGTTTCACAAACTCATATTGGGCATAAGCACCGGTGCGCCAAATACCGCCAAACCCCAGCGCAAAAGCGGCTTGTTGCATCGCCATCACGCTACAGGCGGCAGATTGCACCTGCTCCTGCAATGGCACTTTGGCGTGCTCAGAACATTTGGCAATACAGGCAATCACCATAGGCGCGCGCAGCGGTAACTGCCGTGCTCTTTCCAATAATTCATTGGCAATTGATGGATCTTCTTCCACTGCCGCTTCGGCAAAAATATCGCCTAATTTGGCCAGCGCCGTTTTGCCCTGAAAAATGACAAAACGCCATGGTTTCAACCCCCCATGATCAGGCACTTTTAATGCTGCCTGTTTAATCAGCTCTAATGCTTCACCGGCCGGTGCCGGTTCAGTTAAACGTGAAGAAGAATAGCGGGTCGTTAATAACGTAATAGCATCCATAACATCAGCCCCTGGAAAAAATGCCCTGTAAGGCTAGCAAATAAAATCAAAGCGCGACAATAGTTTTCATCCACCCCATGCTGTTTGCTGAGGCGCTGCACAATCCTTGCTGAAGAAGCAGCCGCCGTGCAGTTAAAGGGCCTGTTGATAGAGTTGCAGATAGGCCGTGGCGGCCTGCTCCCAGCCAAAATACTGCTGCATGCCACGTTGTTGCACTTTTTTATACTTCGGTTTGACTTAACACAACATTACAGCACTGCGCCGCGCTTTCATTAAGGCTGTTTCGTCAGGGTCAACAAAGCTGATGCCGGTCGCGCCCCGCGCCGGCAGCGCCACTACAGTGTCTTTTAAACCACCGGTGGCACGTACTATAGGCACAGTGCCATAACGCAGGCTATAAATCTGATTCAGGCCACAAGGTTCAAACAAACTCGGCATCAGGAAAAAATCTCCGGCCGCTTCCAGCTTATGGGAAAAATCTTCATCAAAACCTTCAATAAACCGATATTGCAGCGGATATTGTTGTTGCAGTGCTTTAAGGGGGTGAATGTATTTTTGCTCACCCGTGCCCATCATCACCACCTGGGCGTCGGTATTGCTAAGCCAGCTGCGTAACGCAGGAATAAGGTAATCAAAACCTTTTTGCCCTGTTACACGGCTGACGGCAACAAAAAGTGGGGGTTGATTGTCAGCCAGGCCCATCTGCCGGCGAAGTTCGGCTTTGCAGAGGCTTTTCCCGGTTAAATCGGCGCTGTGATAGTTGGCCACCAGTGATTTATCGGTTTGTGGGTCCCAGCGGCCATAATCACAGCCATTTAAAATACCAACAAAACTACCCTGCCTTGCCTGATATAAAGCACTTAAGCCATTTGCTGCAGGTTCTGACAATAACTCGTCACGGTAACCCTGACTGACGGTATTCAGTGCGCTGGCATGTTTTACACCAAGACTAAGCAGGCTTGGTGTGACATCAGTCGGGACTTCATGGGGTGATAAACCCAGCATGGCAAAATCATGTGGGGCTATACCTTGTTGATAGGCCGCATTGTGAATGGTGAGTACAAAGCGGCTTTTTGCTAACAAACCCTGTTGCTGCATTTGTTTCAGATATAAAGCGCACAGTGCGGTTTGCCAGTCGTGGCCATGAATCACATCCGCTTCAATACCACTTTGGCTGAGATAACAAAGCGCTGCTTTGCAAAAAAATGCAAAACGCAGCGCATTATCGGCATAAGGATAATAACCATCATCATAGGGGCGACTGCGGGCAAAAAAATCATGGTGCTCAATCAAGGCCACGTTGATGCCATCTTCAACCAGATGGCGTATAGCACAACCATAATGTTGCTCACCCAATGCAAAATAGACGGATTGCCAGTCAGGTAGGAGTTCCAGCTGATACAAAGCACCATAACGGGGCAACAGCACTGTCACCTGATGCCCCTGAGCTTTTAACGCCTGAGCCAGGCCTCTGGTTGCATCAGCCAGTCCACCGGTTTTTAGCAAACCTTCGTATTCACTGCATAAAAATACTATCTGCATCTGAACCTTGTGCTCCTTTGTTGCCCTTAGTTGTGATCAGTCAAAACCGACCAGCGTGCCTTTGGGGATCACCACCACCCCATCCGGCGATACGTGGAAACGCTCACGGTCCAGCACCGGATCTTCACCTATCACTGTACCTGGTGCAATTTTCACATCTTTGTCGATAATGGCGCGGCGGATACGGCAACCGCGGCCAATATCGTTGTTGCCCATCAACACACTTTTCTCAATATAACCATGGCTATGCACATGCACGTTATAACCAAGAATGGAGTGATACACGATAGAGCCGCTGACAATACAACCCGCCGAAACCATAGAGCTGATAGCCTGGCCGGTTCTGTTGGCTTCATCGTGTACAAATTTCGCTGGTGGTACGGGTGGCGTGTACCCGCGTAAAGGCCAGTATTTGTTATATAAATCAATGGGTGGCACCACAGAGATTAAATCCATGTTGGCTTCATAATAAGAGTCGATAGTACCAACATCCCGCCAGTAACCCCAGGCCGCTTCTTTTTCACCGCGAATAATATTGGTCGAAAAATCATAAACATAGACATCGCCGGACGGAAATAATTTGGGGATGATGTTATGACCAAAGTCGTGTTTGGAATCCACCTGCGCGGCATCTTCTTCCAGCACGTCTACCAGGCAGCGGGCTTCAAAAATATAATTGCCCATTGATGCAAGTACAAAATCAGGATTGCCGGGAATAGTCTTAGGATTGGATTTTGGTTTTTCTTCAAAACCAATCATTTTTCCCTGAGCGTCCACTTCAATCACGCCAAATTCATGCGCTTGAGACACAGGCACCGGAATAGCTGCAACCGTGAGTTTTGCATTACGCTGGCGGTGGTAATCCAGCATCTGGCGCACATCCATTTTATAGATGTGGTCACCACCAAACACACAAACATGCTCGGGATCCAAACCATGAATAAGGTGCAGGTTTTGGTACACCGCATCGGCCGTACCTAAGTACCAATGCTTACCGGTTTGCATCTGCGCCGGAATAGGGTCGATGAACCTGTTGGTTAAACCTGTCACCCGCCACGCACGGCTTAAATGTTTCATCAGCGAATGTGATTTAAACTGGGTAATGACAAATATCTGCAACAAATCTGAATTAACAAAATTGTTCAGCACAAAGTCGATAATGCGGTAGTTTCCACCAAAAGGCACAGCGGGTTTTGCCCGAATACCGGTTAAAGGTGCAAGCCGCGTGCCCTCACCTCCGGCCAAAATCATCGTTAATACACCTGACATCTCTGACTCCCTGTTGATCAAAACCTATGCCGGCCAGATATTGATGATGTCGGCCAGCTTTTGCTGCTTGTAGACACACCGCTTGTATCATGTACAGCAATGACATACTGCAAAGCGAATACCATGATGTATGGGCACACCGATAAATCCTTCTACAGCCGGAGTTAACTGCACGGTGCACTGAAAAGTGTATGTCGTTGCTATGGCAACTGTATGACAAAAAGCGCTAATCTGGTGCTAGCGACTCACAATGCACCAGAATGACGCAACATCATGTCATATGAAATGTAATAACGCTTAAAGCCTTGTGCTGGCAAGCAAAATAGCGGGATTTTTGCAGATTTGTGGCAAAAAGAAGGCGCCCATAAGGGCGCCCTGAGTGTTCAGCTGAATAACCACATGCTGAAGCGCTGCTTTTGAGCCCCTGCATCGGTTAAGCGGAGCAAAGTTTAAATTCTGGCTGCCAGTTCTGCGCCCTGACGGATAGCGCGTTTTGCATCCAGTTCAGCAGCGACATCGGCGCCGCCAATCAAATGCACTGAACAACCTTTATCCAATAAACCTTGTTGCAATGCACGTTGTGGCTCCTGCCCTGCGCAAATCACTACGTTATCGACGTCGAGACAACGTTGCTGACCGCCTAATTCAACCCACAAACCTTCGTCATCCACCCGCAGATATTGTGCGCCAGAGAGCATATCCACTGCTTTTTTCTTTAACGAAGCGCGGTGGATCCAACCCGTGGTTTTACCAAGGCCTGCGCCCACTTTGCTGTTTTTCCGTTGCAATAAATACACTTTACGCGGCGCAACTTCAGGTGTTTGATCCGGTAATAAAGCACCACGGCTTTGATAGTTTTTATCAATGCCCCAGTCTTTGAGCCAGGCATCTGGCTGTAATGTTAATGAATGCGGTTCGGTCAGGTACTCGGCCACATCAAAACCAATACCACCGGCTCCGATAATCGCCACTTTGTTGCCCACTTCTTTATGGTCACGCAATACGTCCAGATAACTCAGCACTTTCGGATGATCAGCACCGGGTAAATCCAGATGCCTTGGCACTATGCCGGTTGCCAATACAATTTCATCAAAACCGGCGGCTGAAAGCGACTCTACCGTTTGCACCTGACCCAGCTCCAGTTTTACGGCATGCAGCTGTAACATCCGTGCAAAATAACGGATGGTTTGATGGAATTCTTCTTTGCCAGGTACTTGTTTGGCGTAGTTAAACTGACCACCAATTTTGTCGTCTTTATCAAATAACGTAACCTGATGACCACGCTGCGAGGCATACACACTAAAAGCCATACCGGCAGGTCCTGCGCCCACCACTGCAATCTTTTTGCGGCTTGGTGCCGGGTTAAAATTCAGCTCAGTTTCGTAACAGGCCCGCGGATTAACCAGGCAACTGGCTCTTTTGTTCTGAAACACATGGTCAAGACAGGCCTGATTACAGGCGATACAGGTATTAATTTCGTCTGCTTTACCCGCTGCGGCTTTATTCACAAAATCAGCGTCGGCCAGGAAAGGCCGTGCCATACAGACTAAATCGGCTTCGCCTTTGGCCAGAATATCTTCTGCAACCTGCGGGTCGTTAATGCGGTTAGTGGCCACCACAGGGATTTGTACCTGTTGTTTCACTTTGGCGGTGATCCAGCTAAAAGCGGCACGTGGCACCATAGTGCCAATGGTCGGTACCCGCGCTTCATGCCAGCCAATGCCGGTATTGATCATGGTCGCCCCTGCTGCTGCAACCTGTTGCGCCAGTGCCACCACTTCATCGTAGCTATTGCCATCTTCAACTAAATCCAGCATCGACAGCCGGTAGATAATAATAAAATTGGGGCCACAAAGCTCACGCACTTTACGAATGGTTTCGAGCGCAAAACGGCAGCGGTTTTCAAAGCTGCCGCCCCATTCGTCGGTCCGCTGATTGGTACGCTGACAAATAAACTGATTTATCAGATAACCTTCAGAACCCATAATTTCCACACCGTCGTAACCGGCTTTTTGTGCCAGTCGTGCCGAAGACGCAAAATCACTGATGGTGCTTCTGACCTGCCGCGACGATAACTCGGATGGTTTAAAAGGGGTGATAGGCGACTGAATTTTACTCGGCGCAACACTAAACGGATGATAACCATAACGGCCGGCGTGCAGTAACTGCATACAAATTTTAGCACCATGCTGATGCACAGCTGCGGTGACCTGCTTATGTTTACCTGCTTGCCAGAACCAGCTGAGCTGACTGCCAAAAGGCACCAGGTTGCCACGAAAATTCGGGCTGATACCGCCGGTGATAATCAAACCAACACCGCCTTTTGCCCTTTCAGCATAAAAAGCAGCCAGTTTGGCAAAGCCTTGTTTTTCTTCTTCTAAACCTGTGTGCATTGAACCCATCAGGACGCGGTTTTTTAACGTGGTAAAGCCAAGATCTAAAGGTTGTAATAAATGTGGATAAGACACTGCGGCCTCTTCTGGTCGTACCTGTTGAATAGCGGAACTTTAGCCGCTTTTACTGAAGCTGACAAGGAATAAACATTTTCTTACAAATTCCGTTTATGTTTATTGGCTTAATTCGTTATCTTAACGTCAGACAGAAGTATTTATATAGGTGTTTATGATGGCTTTAGAAAGACTAGGACTGTTACGGCGGTTTTTTAGTAGTGTGTTACGCGTGTTTAAAACAGTCAGAAATCTGGTATTAAATCTGCTTTTTCTGGTGGTTTTTATCGGCTTTATCAGTGTGATGGTTGCGGATGATGAAAGAGTCGAAGTTCCACCCACCGCTGCTTTGGTACTGAATTTAAAAGGTGATCTGGTTGAAGAGCTGAAGTTTGTTGATCCGGTTGAAGCGATGCTCAATGAAACTGCCGGTGGCAGTGAAGAAGAGCCGGAAGTGTTGGTACGCGACGTTGTCAAAGTGATTGAAGGCGCTACCAAAGACGACAAAATTAAAGTGATAGTGCTGGAGCTGTCTAATTTAGGCAGTGGTTCGCTGGATAAAATGCAGAGTATTGGCCGCTCACTGGATGCTTTTAAAGCTGCAGGCAAAAAGGTATTGGCCACCGGAACATTTTATGCGCAGAACCAGTATTATCTGGCTAGCTATGCCGACAGTATCAACCTGCACCCAAAAGGTACTGTGTTGCTGGAAGGTTATGGCAGTTACCCTATGTATTACAAAAGCGCGCTGGAAAAGCTGAAAATCAGCACGCACGTGTTTAAAGTCGGCACTTACAAATCAGCGGTAGAACCTTTCCTGCGTGATGATATGTCGCCGGAAGCCAAAGAGGCCAACAGTGCATGGCTGAATGAGCTTTGGGCCACATATAAACAACAGGTCGCCGAACGCCGCGGTTTTGCGGTGGACAACTTTGATGAAACTTTTGCCACCTTGTATCAGCGGATCAGTGCCGCCGACGGCGACATTGCGAAATATGCGTTGGATGCCAAACTGGTCGATAGCTTAAAAACCCGCGAACAGTTCCGTCAGGATGTGATAGCCCTGGTTGGTGAAGACAAAGAAAACCATACCTTTAATCAGGTTAGCTTCCACGAATACCACAGTCTCGTTGTGCCAAAAATGCAAATGGTTAACCCGATGACTGACAAAGTTGCGTTGGTGATTGCCCGCGGCAGCATTGTTGATGGCAATGCCAAAGCTGGCATGATCGGTGGCGACAGCACAGCGAAGCTGCTGCGTCAGGCCAGACTGGATGACAAAGTAAAAGCTGTGGTGCTGCGTATTGACAGCGGTGGTGGCAGTGCTTTTGCGTCTGAAATTATTTCCGAAGAAATCCGTTTACTCAAAGAGGCCGGTAAACCTGTGATTGCCTCGATGGGTGCGGTGGCAGCTTCAGGTGGTTACTGGATTGCTGCACCGGCCAATGAAATCTGGGCCGCCCCTACCACCATCACGGGTTCTATCGGTATTTTTGCGCTGTTCCATACCGCTGAAAACGCTTTTGGCACCCTTGGTTTGAATGTTGATGGTGTTGGTACCACTGAGCTTGCTGGTTTCAGTGCTGGTTTACCGTTGTTTAAAGGGTTGTCAGCGGATGCGGAAAAATTATTACAGCGCATGATTGAACGTGGTTATGACGATTTTATCAGCCATGTGGGTGCCAGCCGTAATCTGGAGAAAACCGCAGTCGATAAAGTTGGTCAGGGCCGTGTCTGGACAGGCACCAAAGCGCTGGAGTTTGGTTTGGTGGACAAACTGGGCACGCTGGAAGATGCCATTGCCGCAGCAGCCAGCAAAGCCAGTCTGGAAAACTTTGACGTGTGGGTAGTTGAGCAGGAACTGACGCCGCAACAGCAGTTTGTGAAACAACTGTTTGGTGAAGCCAAAGCGCTGGGCTTAGTGCCTGAAGTGACTCACGGCCAACAAGGTAAAGCTGTGCAGCGCATGGTGGCAGAACTCGATCAGCAACTGTCGCAGTTTAGCCAGTTTAATGATCCAAATGGCATCTATTCGTTCTGTTTTAGCTGTCAGATCCAATAAACAAGACGCATAGGTTGTAAAAAAGGAGCTGAATTCAGCTCCTTTTTTATTGTCTGCGATTGGGCGCAGTTCCAACAAGAAAGATGCAAACAAAAAAGCCCGCTTAAAAAGCGGGCTTTTAAAATATGGCGGAGAGAAAGAGATTCGAACTCTTGAAGGGCTACTAACCCTCGCCGGTTTTCAAGACCGGTGCATTAAACCACTCTGCCATCTCTCCAATGGCGCGTATATTAATAACTTCAGCTGGCAAAAGAAAGCTTTTTTTACCATTTAACGCATTGAATTCCATTATAAAGATCTGTTTGCGCAAAAGCTGTGCAATAGACGGGCAGGAACTAAACAATAACGGGAATTTTAACTGCCATCTTGAGTCAAAGCTACTGACTTGTGTCTTTGAAGCTTGTATAGTCGCAACGAATTTACAACCAAAGGAGTGATTATGTCTTATCAAAACCAACAGGTGATGACAGGCGCGGACAGCGTCAGCATCAACAAAGTACTTCGTAACACTTATATGTTATTGGCGATGACACTGACCTTCAGCGCAGTCACAGCCAGTATTGCGATGGCACTCGATTTCGGTCCTATGCTGGGTTTAGGTTTAAGTATTCTGGCCTTAGTGTTGGTGTTTGTGGTCATGAAAACTGCCGACAGTGCTGCCGGTTTGTTCTGGGTGTTTGCTTTTACCGGTGTGATGGGCGCTTCTATTGGTCCAATGCTGAACCGCTATGCCGGCATGCCAAACGGCCCTGAAATCATTATGCAGGCTTTTGCTGCTACGGCTTTGATTTTCTTCAGTTTGTCAGCCTATACCCTGACCAGCAAAAAAGATTTCTCATTTATGGGTAACTTTTTATTTGTTGGTTTGATCATGGTGGTGGTGGCTTGTATCGCCAATATCTTTTTCCAAATCCCGGCGTTACAACTGTCAATCAGTGCAGTTGTGGTGTTATTGATGTCAGGTTTTATCCTGTTTGATACCAGCCGTATTGTGCAAGGTGGCGAAACCAACTATATCCGCGCCACTGTTGGCCTCTATCTGAACGTATTTAACCTGTTTACTGCACTGTTGCAGCTGCTTGGTTTTTTCAATAGTGACGACTAATTCAGCCGCTGTGGTTGCACAGTAACTGAATTTCATTAAAATGCCCCGCTTGTCGGGGTATTTTTTATTGCGGGATTTCTGATGGCCACTTTCGCACTCTATGTGCAATCACCTGTGTACGGCTGCCAGACTCTGGCGTCGTTGCTGCGTTTTGCAGCTAGCGCTTGTGAGTTACAACATCAGATTGATCATATTTTCTTTTACCAGGACGCCGTGTTGGCTGTTGCTGCCGACACTGATTTACCTGCCGATGAACCTGATAATGCCGCCTTGCTTGCCGATTTTTGCCAGCAACACCAGATCCCGTTGCTGTATTGTGTAACCGCCGCTGAAAAACGCGGTATTGCCACAGAAAGCCGCCCTGCCCGTGCTGGTTTCATCGCGGCCGGCTTGGCTGAATTTGCCATGCGTCTGGATAGCGTTGACCGTGTGGTGCAATTCTGATGAAAAAAATTGCCGTCGTATTTACCCAAAGTGCGTTTATGTCACATACAAGCCGTGAAGCGCAGGATTTAGCCATGGCGCTTGCTGCAGTTGAGCATCAGGTGACGCTGGTGTACCTTGGCGCTGCCGTCACGCAATTATTGCCGCTCTCATCCACACAAAACTTCGGTGTGAAAGACTTCACCCCCGCCCAGAAATTGTTTGCTTTGTATGACATAGAGCAAGTGGTGGTCGCAGAAGATGCCATGTCGTTGTATCAACTGGCTAAAGATGATTTACGTATTGATGCGACGGTATTGGCAAAACCGGAAATTTCGGCCTTGCTAATGCAACAAGACCATATTCTGAGGTGCTGAGATGTTGTTGTATCAAATAACCACCCCTGATCCCAACACTATTTTGAATCTGGCAGGCACCGAAGACGCTTTGTTATTGCGCCAGGATGCGGTTTACTTACTGAAACAGCAACTTAGCTGGCCTACCACTCAACTTTTTGTACTGGAGCAAGACTTGCAGCAACGGGGTGTGCCCCTCAGTGCCGGTTTTCAATCAATAAACGACGAGCAATGGGTCCAGCTGACCTTGAAAGCCAAGCAGGTGATTTTGTGTTGACGCTACACATTGACGATAAAACAGTGCCACTGGATAAACACGGTTATCTGGCCGATTTGTCGCTTTGGACTGAAGCTTTGGCCGCTGAATTTGCCAAAGCCGAAAACATCACCTTAACGCCCGCCCACTGGGAAGTGGTTTGGTTTGTACGGGATTTTTATCAGGAATATCAGACATCCCCTGCTATCCGGGTGCTGGTGAAAGCTATGGCGGAAAAACTCGGCCCCGACAAAGGTAACAGTAAATATTTGTTTTTATTGTTTCCTGAAGGCCCGGCTAAACAAGCCACCCGTATTGCTGGTTTGCCTGATGAAAGCTGCCGTTACTGCTTAATACCTTCATTTGCGAAGACCAGACTTTATTAAAATCAGACTTTGCTCAAACCAGACCGTGGTATTAACGGCTATTGCTGTAATAAGTCCAGAAAGCTTCAAAGGCAATAAAGCCGATAACAGCAATTACCGCCATCACGATGATCCAATAAATGGCTCTGAGCGCTACTTTCAGCGCGCTGGTGCGTTTTTTGATGCGGACTTTCTTAACGGCAGCAGGTTGCCGGGCATTTTGGGTGGTTGTTGTCATTTTTTTACCCTGTTACCACAGAATTCAACAGTGTTTTGATCATGCATTACAGCGTGAGCGCAACTGCTGTGGTGTTTGACTTACGCCAAACACCACAAAGTTTATTAAGCGCGGATCTCGGTTTTACCGCCCATATAAGGCTGTAATACCGCAGGAATACGGATAGAGCCGTCTGCCTGCTGGTAGTTTTCTAAAATAGCCACTAAGGTACGGCCAACGGCCAGACCTGAGCCGTTTAAGGTGTGCAGCAATTCTGGTTTTTTACCTTCTTCCGGACGGAAACGCGCTTGCATACGGCGAGCCTGGAAGTCACCCATATTGGAGCAAGACGAAATTTCACGGAACGTATTTTGTGCCGGCAACCACACTTCTAAATCGTAGGTTTTGCACGAGCCAAAACCCATATCACCGGTGCACAACAACATCACACGGTAAGGTAAGCCCAATAACTGCAACACTTTTTCGGCATGGCCTGTCAGCTCTTCCAAAGCAGCCATTGACTGATCCGGATGCGCCAGCTGCACCAGCTCTACTTTATCAAACTGATGCTGACGGATAAGGCCACGGGTGTCGCGGCCATAAGAGCCAGCTTCACTGCGAAAACATGGCGTGTGAGCCGTGTATTTTTGCGGCAGTTCAGTTAAATCAAAAATGCGATCCCGCGCCAGATTGGTCACCGGCACTTCTGCCGTTGGAATAAGGCTCATGCCCACGCCTTCTTCAGTGGCTGGTTGAGTGTGGAATAAATCCGCACCAAATTTTGGCAGCTGACCTGTGCCGTACAACGAATCTCTGTTTACCAGATAAGGCACATAGAGTTCAGTGTAACCATGCTGCTCTGTGTGCAAATCCAGCATAAACTGCGACAAAGCACGGTGCAGACGGGCGATTTGGCCTTTCATCACAACAAAGCGGGAACCGGCAATTTTAACCGCGTTTTCAAAATCCAGACCACCGGCCAGCGCTTCGCCTAAAGCCACATGATCTTTAGCTTCAAAATCAAAGCTTGGAATGTCCCCAAAACGACGCACTTCCACATTACCGGTTTCGTCTTTGCCAACAGGCACTGCTAAATCCGGCAGGTTGGGTAAAGACAACGCAATTTGGTCCAGTTCAGCAAGTACGGCGTCCAGCTTGATTTTGGCAGCATCAAGCTCAGCACCTAAACCATCCACTTCAGCAAGCAAAGGTGCAATATCTTCACCCCGTGCTTTGGCCTGGCCGATGTTTTTGGATTTGCTGTTACGCTGATTTTGCAGCTCCTGCGTCGCCACTTGTAATTCACGGCGCTGCTCTTCTAAAGCGCTGATTTGCGCCACATCAAGTTTAAAACCACGGGTTGCCAGTCGCTCGGCGGTCTGTGTTAATTCACTGCGTAAGTATTTGCTATCTAACATAAATTTTTACTTCATCGAGCCCAGCTTTAATCCAAGCCAGGCGAGGGTTAAACACAACACCAGGTTCAGCACCACATTAGCGACCGCTTTTAGCCAGTCGCCCTGCTGTAACAGCAACACAGTGTCCATCGAAAATGTTGAAAAAGTGGTAAAAGCACCCAGCACCCCAATACCAATAAAGATCCGCCATGGATTGGGGGCTATTTGTTCGGTGATCAACAG
>JAYRUI010000031.1:0-13332 GCA_041919175.1 Rheinheimera sp.
TGGTGGGGCCAAACGGCTGTGGTAAATCCAATGTGATAGATGCAGTACGCTGGGTGCTGGGCGAAAGCTCGGCCAAAAATCTGCGTGGCGACGCCATGACAGACGTGATATTTAACGGCTCTACCCAGCGTAAACCGGTATCACAGGCCTCAGTTGAGCTGGTATTTGAAAACACCCAGGGCAAGTTGCAGGGCAGCCTGGCCGATCGCAGTGAAATTTCACTCAAACGACTGGTCACGCGCGACGCCCAGTCGCATTACTTTTTAAACGGCAGTAAATGCCGCCGCCGGGACATCACCGACATCTTTTTAGGCACAGGCCTTGGCCCGCGCAGTTATGCCATTATCGAACAGGGCATGATTTCCAAATTGATAGAGTCGCGCCCGCAAGAGCTGCGGGTTTTTATTGAAGAAGCGGCCGGTATTTCCAAATATAAAGAACGGCGCCGCGAAACCGAAACCCGCATTAAACACACCCGTGATAATCTCGACCGTTTGTCAGACGTGCGCGAAGAGCTTGGTAAAAACCTCGATAAACTGCGCCGTCAGGCCGCTACAGCAGAACGTTACAAAGAACTCAAAGCCACAGAGCGGCGTTATAAAGCCGAACTCACTTGTTTAAAATGGCTGTTTTATAACAATCAGTTGCAGCAGGCGGAACAGCAACTGGCCGCACTGGAGCTGGACTTAGCCCAGTTTGAAACTCAGGGCAGTGGTGGTTTTTTAAAGCTGACTGAACTCAAAGCTGAGCTTGATGAAGTGCGCCAGCTGCTTGATGCCAAACAACAACAGTATTATCAGCTTGGGGTGAATATCAGCGCGCTGGAACAGCAGCTGCTCCATCAGCGTCAGCGCCGGCAAAGTCTGCAGGATGAAAAACGCAGCCTGGCATTAAATTTACAACATGGTCTGGATCAGATTGGCGAAGAGCAGGCGCAGCTGGAAGTGTTGCAGCAGCAACTTCTGGAGCAACAGCCTGAAGCTGAGATTGCAATGCAGCAACTGGAAGAAGTGACAGCCCAACTGCTGGTGCTGGAACAAAGTCTGCAAAACCGGCAACAAGCACAGCTGCTCGCCCAGCAACAGCAATTTCAGTGGCAACAACAATTAAAACAGTTTGAATTACAAAGCCAGCACAAAAACTCTTTGTTACAACAAAACACAGAGCGCCGGCAAAAGTTGGCAGTGCAGCAGCAGGCGCTCGCCAATGAAGATTTAACCGCCAAAGTGGCAACACTTAAAACGCAGCTGGCCGAAACCCTGCAACAGCTTGAACTGCAAAACGAAAAAACACAGCAATTGGGTCGTCAGCAGGCAGAATTACAACAGCAAAAAATGCAGCTGCAACTGAAAGAGCAAGCGGAAAACCAACAGCAGCAGCAGTTGCAAAAAGCACTGGCACAACTGCAACGGCAGCAACAACAACTGTTGCAGCAACAACCTTTGTTGCCAAAGTTGCAGGTGGCTGAAGGTTGGTCGGTGGCGGTGGCTGTTGCTTTGTCGGCGCTGAATTTCAGTGAAATTGTGGCAGCGCATCAGGCAGCAAAACCTGGGCCTTATATTTTCCCGCCGGCAACACCCCAGGTCAAAACTCAGTCTGCACCATTGGAGAATCTGGCAAGCAAAGTTGCAGCTGCATATGTGCCTGCGTATTTTGCCGATATTTTGCTGGCGGCAGACGACGAGACAGCCCTGACGTTGTTGCCACAGTTGCAGCGCCATCAGTCGGTGATCTGCGCCAATGGCCATTGGTATGGCAGTAACTGGCGGATGGTGGCCGGTAAAAATGAACAGGATAATCCGCAGGCGTTGGCCGAGCGCGCCAGCCATATGCAAGCTGAGCTCAACGACATTCAGACACAACAAGCAGCCACAGCAGCGGCGCTGCAGCAACTGGAAACTGAGTTGCAGCAATGTGTCATAGAACTGAAGGCTGCGCAGGGCAGGGCAGGGTTGCTACAGACAGAACAACAGCAACTGCACACAGCCATGATGCTGACTGAGCAACAACAACAGCAGCAACAGCAACAGTTGACGGATATCCTGCAGGAGCTGTTGCAGCTTGAAACACAGCAGCAGCAATATCTGGATGAGTTGGCGTTATGGCAACAGCAACAGCACGCCGTTCAGGCTGAACTTGCCGAGCACGAGCAAGCGCAACAGGACGAGCAGGCGCAGCTGCAAAAGGTACAACAACAACTGCAACAAAGGCGTGCCCAGCAACAGCAGCTGAACCAGCAGCAACAACAACTTGCGTTGAGTCAGGTCAGCCTGGAGCGGCAACTGGAAGCGGCCCGCACCCATTTAGCCCGCAGTCAGCAACAACAGCAGCAACTTGCCGATAAATTGCAAATGCTCACAGCGCAACTGGATTTACTGGACGAGCCGGACGGGGACGATCAGGAACAGCTGCAAGCCTGGTTGCTGGAGCGGGAGCAACTGGCGGCAGAAAAATTACAATTGCAAAACCAACAATCAGCGCTTGAGCAACAACTGCGTGAGCTGGAGCAGGGCCAACATGGTTTGCAACAGGTGCTGAGCGCCAAACAAAAACAAATTGAAAGCGCCAGGCTCGACGCCGAAGGTTTCAGAGTGCGCGCCAACAATATGCTGGAGCTGTTAACAGAGCAAAAAGTGAATTTTCGGGAGTTACAGCAAAACTTACCGGCGGATGCCACTGAATCGGTCTGGCAACAACAGCTAGATAAAACCACTGAAGCGTTAAACCGGCTTGGGCCTATTAACCTGGCGGCTATTGATGAGTTTGCCCAGCAGGATGAACGTAAACAGTATCTGGATGCCCAGCATCAGGATTTAGTCAGTGCACTGGAAACGCTGGAAACCGCTATCCGCAAAATCGACAGGGAAACCCGGCAGAAATTTAAAGACACCTTTGAGCAGGTGAATTCGGGTTTACAAACTTTGTTTCCTAAGGTGTTTGGTGGCGGTAGCGCTTACCTTGAATTAACAGATGAAGATTTATTGGAAACAGGTGTGAGCATAATGGCGCGTCCACCTGGTAAAAAAAACAGTACTATTCATTTATTATCAGGTGGAGAAAAAGCCTTAACCGCTTTATCATTGGTGTTCTCAATTTTCCGACTCAATCCGGCACCTTTTTGTATGCTGGACGAGGTTGATGCTCCGTTGGACGACGCTAATGTAGGGCGTTTTTGTAATTTAGTCCGGGAGATGTCTGAAACGGTGCAATTTATTTATATCAGTCACAATAAAATTGCGATGGAAATGGCTGCACAGCTGATGGGGGTGACCATGCAGGAACCCGGCGTATCGCGTGTAGTGGCTGTAGATGTGGAAGATGCCGTGAAGATGGCTCAAGCCTGACAGAATAAAAGGTAAAAATGATGGCTGAAGAATTTCGTTATGCGTTAATTGTTGCAGGTGTGTTAGGGATGGCGGCGTTGGTGATCCATGGTTTATGGAGTAACCGCAAACAAAACCACGAAGCTAAAAGCCGCTTTTTTGATGAAGAAAAACATACTGAAGTTGCCGAAGGTTTTGACGAGTTTGGCGTCGGTAAAAAACGCAAACTGGCGCCAGGTGAAAAACCTCAGCCTAAACCTGAAATTATCAAAGCGCCACGCAGTGACAAGTTGCGTGAGCCGGTGAAAAAAATCCGCCGCCAGGAAACAGAACTGAGCCAAAGCGAGCGGGAAGAACCGTCGATGTCGTTCAGCGCAGCGGCTGACGATGAATCACATCATCAGCACTATCAGGCGGAAGACGAAATGCCGCAGGCTGAAGCTGTGGCCAATGAAGTACTGATTTTATATGTGCTGATGCCGGAAGGTCAGGACATTAACGGCGCTATGCTGTTGCCAAGCCTGCTGACTTTAGGTTTTAAATACGGGGAAATGAATATTTTCCACCGCCATCAGGACAGTGCAGGTTCAGGTGAAGTGTTGTTTAGCCTGGCCAATATGTTTAACCCGGGCACCTTTGATTTAGAAGAAATGGACAAGCTGCAAACCCGTGGTTTAAGCCTGTTTATGACGTTGCCAGGACCTGGTGAAGCCTTGCAGAATTTTAACCTGATGCACAATGCCGCGAAAAAACTGGCAGAAGAATTTGGCGGTCAGGTACTGGACGGTCAACGCAGCATGTTAACGGTGCAAACAGTACGGCATTATGTTGAACGCATTCGTGAGTTCCAGCGTCAACAACTGCTGCGCGGTTAACTTCAGCAGCTTTTTAATACTGTACTTAGAAAGAAAAAACCGGCTTTGCCGGTTTTTTTATGTGGTAAAACAGTGCTGAACCGAACCTTTTGCTGTACCGCAATATCCCGTCTGGCCACATCTCGCCTGATAGTGACAAGGAACATGCCCCCTTGGCTTTACCTGCATAAATTACGTTGCAGGCGAAGACGCGGCGTCATGGTTATATCATAAAATTGTAATGTAAATATCCGGTGCTTTTAAATGCCTTTTCTAGGCTTGGTGCGCTATCAGCCGATAGTGATTTTTATAAAAAACACCAGGAACATCTATGAAAAGCTTAATCCTTTTACCCCTGACGTTATTGGTATTGCCAACTTTTGCTGATCCGGTCTGGATCACACTGGATCCGGCCACCGCCAAACAATTAAAAAACGCACCTTACACCTTACATCAGCGTGAACTGACCGAAACCGCTGAAGAAATCCAATCAGCCGCTTTGCAATCAGGCAGCGGCACTCTGTTGCCGGTGCTGGCGCAAATTCAGGAAGAAGATATTGCCGCACTGAGCAGCCAAATTCACCGTGAACTACACCGTTGTGGCGGTTTTATTGCGCATAACAGCGTGGAAGAAGCTATGGCTGCTGTGGCCAATCCGGTATCACTGGCTACTTTTAACGCGCCGCCGCTCAGTCAGGGTACTTTGGTGAACGCCAGTTTGCCGCTACTGAATAACGCCAGCATTGCTCAGACCATCGCCGATTTGTCCGCTTTTACCAACAGATATTACAACACCACTGTTGGCAAAAATGCCGCTGACTGGATAGCAACCCAGTGGTCCGCGCTGGCGTCTGGCAAAAGCTGGGTGGCTGTGAGCCGCGTGAGCCACAGTGGTTACAATCAGCAGTCGGTGTTGTTGACCATCACTGGCAGTGAAAGGCCAAACGAAGTGGTGGTGCTCGGTGGTCATCTGGACTCCGTCAATCAAAGTGGTACCACGGAAAGCACCAGAGCGCCGGGCGCAGACGATGATGCGTCCGGTATTGCAACCCTGACCGACATTATCCGGGTGATCACCAGCCAGAACCTGCGACCCAAACGCACTATAAAGTTTTATGGTTACGCCGCTGAAGAAGTGGGGCTTAGAGGCAGTAAAGATATTGCCAATGCCGCCGCAAGTGCAGGGCAAAATGTGCTGGCGGCTTTGCAGCTGGATATGACCAATTACAAGGGCAGCACTGAAGATATAGTGTTGATCACTGACTATACCAATGCCTCGTTAAACAGCTATTTACGCACGCTTATCAGCACTTACCAGCCCACACTCAGGCAAGCCAATGATGTTTGTGGTTATGGCTGCTCCGATCATGCGTCCTGGCACAATGCCGGTTTTGCAGCTGCTATGCCGTTTGAAGCCCGTTTTAATGCCTCGAACCCACGTATCCACACAGCCAACGACACCCTGGCCAATTCAGACGCAAGCGCTTTACATGCACTGAAGTTTGCCAAACTGGGTTTGTCTTTTGCACTTGAACTTGCCAATGCCGGCAGTACCACACCACCGCCAGGCAACAGCGGCCAGTGGACCAGTCTTGCCGCAAGCTCGGGTCAGTGGATTTATAAAACAGTGACAGTGCCGGCAGGGGCGACTTCACTGGTGGTCAACAGCGCCGGTGGCACCGGCGATGCTGACTTATATCTGCGCTTTGGCAGCAACCCAACCACCAGCAGCTACCAATGCCGGCCTTATAAAAGTGGCAACACAGAAAGTTGCAGTATCAGCAATCCACAAGCAGGCAGTTGGTACATCGGCCTTCGCGCTTACAGCAGTTTTAGTGGTGTCACTCTGAGCTGGCAACAAAACTGATTGTCATCGTGATAGCGTAAAAAACTGCTGGATTTGTTCAGCAGTTTTTATCTGCGCTGCTGAATTTGCAGATCTGTATGCCGCCATTTGCCAATGAATTGTCCCGCCAATACAACATGCCTGACGCTTTTCCGACTGTTTTGCCGCGCAGCTCTCAGAGAAAGAACTGTGGTAGAAGGATGTGATAAAAAGCGGCGATACAACACCGCGATACTAAGTAGTGATGCTAAGCCGCAATAAATGCCGCCACACCGGGGCGCTATACAGCACATCAACTGGAGTTAAATTTATCTGCAAAACCAGAGGCCAAATACGCTGTTTTTCAGATTCTCTGACCGCAGCGGCATGTTACTTACTAACATGTCGTTATTGGTCCTGAACAAGGTTTTATCGTAGAAAAAGATATATTTACGGAAATATTCAATTTATTTTTGCTAAAAAGTGTTCAAATTTGAATTTGCGTGGTACAAAGTAACAACAAATATTGTCATATTTTGCAGTTGTGAGAGTTTTTGTGCGGGCATAACAGGGGGCGAATACCGGGCAGTGATGCCAGTGGGCATTTAGCTGCCGGGTTGAATAAATTAAAACAAGCACTGAAGAGACTAAAACTATGCAGGAATTACACAGTCGTCACATTGTTAGAACTAAGGCGAATTGGAGCAGGCTTCACCTGGCTATTTCAGCGGCCTTATTTGGCCTGAGTCCAACTTGGCTTGCTGCACAAGAATTACCCAAAAATGACAGCGCTGTCACTGAGGCGACGAAAAAGGATGCTGTTGAAGTGATTGAGGTAAAAGGTATTCGTGGCAGTGTGATGTCGGCACAGCAACTGAAACGTTTTGCCGATACAGTCAAAGATGTGGTAACAGCGTCGGATATTGGCGCTTTGCCGGATAAATCTGTGACTGAAGCTTTGCAGCGCGTGCCGGGTGTCACTATTGAGCGTTTTGCCTCCTCTGACGATCCGAAACATTATGCCGATGAGGGTACTGGCGTGCTGGTGCGTGGCCTGGATCGTGTGCGTTCAGAAGTGAATGGCCGCAGTGCTTTTAGCGCCAATCCGGCGGGTGGGTTAAGTTATGAAGATTTCCCGGCTGAACTGCTCGGCTCAATCGAAGTGGTGAAAAACCAGACTGCTGATCTTATTTCCGGCGGTATTGCCGGTACTGTCAATCTCATTACCCGTAAACCTTTTGATTCCGATAAGCAGATGATTGCCTTTGGCGGCAAAGCAAACTACGGCGATTATCGCGAAGAACTGACACCTTCATTGTCGGGTTTGTTCTCAGACAGCTGGGAAACCAGTGCCGGTAAATTTGGTTTTTTAATTGCCGCTTCTCAATCCGAGTATAAATCCCGTGGTGATGGTGTGGGTCTTGGTAACTTCCATTCCCGGGGTTCTGCTTTTATTCCGGTGCTTGATCAATGGGGCGATCTGGTGGATGTATCACCCAAGTCTCCGCTTGATGGTCCGGCTTTGCCAGGCCAACCGGCAGGCAGTGTCTGGCATGTACCGGCTGCTATTCATTTAAGTACAGCAGACAACGACAGAAAAAGAACAGGCTTTACCGGCTCATTACAGTGGGCAAACACCGATGACACTATAGTGGCAACACTGGAACACATTAATTCAGATGCGTCGTTAGAGTGGAATGAGCGGCAGATGGGTCAGGCTGCCCAAGGCTTTAAGAGTTATATGGGTTTTTCACAAAACTGGCGTGATGATGCAGCCAACGGCCGCCCTTTAACCTTTAACAATGGTTTTCTGACCACAGGAACAGCGCTGGGCGTCAGTCCTGAGACTCCATTTTTCTACCGCAGCCGCTGGAACTACAACGAGAACACTGTTGAGGACAGTTCACTGAACTTAAAAGTGAAAGCAACAGAGAAGCTGAAACTTGAATTTGACTACCAGCATATTGATTCAGAAAAAGTGGTGCATAACTACAGTATGTCCGGTCAGACCCGCGGTATGAGTGTGCAGGCGGTGTCACCTTATTATCTCGATTTGCGGGGCGAACGGCCAACAGTGGAGTTTCTGAGCAACAATATTCAGACACCGGGCTGGTCCCCAAGGCCTGAATGGAATGGCCCTGTGCCGAATTTATTTCTCGGCACCGGTATGCAACAGGAAGAACACAATACGGCCAAAGCTGACAGTTTTAAGGTTGATGCAACTTACGAGCTGGATGGCGCATTTAACCAGATTGGTTTTGGCGCCTACTACGCCGATAAAGATTTAACAGTGCGGGATACGGCCTATGAAGGCTGGACGGCCATTGGTACGCCCTGGGTGCAGGCTGACCGGAATGCTGCAGCGGCTGTGAACCGGCCTGAGTTGTTTGAGCGTGTTGATTTTGCCGGTTATTACGGTGGTGATGTGCTGGTTGGCGGCGTGAATAACTTCTTATTCCCGAAAATGGACTTAGTGAAAAACTTCGCACAATCCTTATACCAGGGCTGTAAAGACGGCTGGCACAATGCCACCTTAAGTAAAGCCAATAATGGTGTTTGTACCGGCACTTATGTGCCCTACAGTGACAAACCTGATCGGGTGGAAGGGCCTTTTGCGGCGCACAATATCAGCTCGTCGAATGAAAAACGCACCGAACTTTATCTGCGGGCTGATTTTGATTTGCCAGAACGTGATATTCCGGTGAAAGGCAACCTGGGTCTGCGTTATGTGAACTATCAGCTGGAATCGACCGGCGCTTTTGTCCAGCCAAGTACCGTAAAACGGGGTGAGGCCGGCACATCGCTCAATAACGTAATGCAACAGCCGCAATACAAACAATATTATGATCTGGCTGCTGGTAAGTCGCAGCTGAGCACAGTGGATGGTACAGATTACACTGCAGTGTTGCCGAGCTTAAACCTCAGCTTTGAACTGGCAGATGATCTGGTGACACGTTTTGGTGCTTCGCAGGGCTTGTATTATCCAAGCCTGGTGGATGCACGCAATATCAGTTTGCTGGAGCTTGATTATACCCGCCGCTTAAAAACACCGGGTGCTGACCAGGATGAAGTCAATAACCCGGTGGTGGGGCTGGATAATATTGAAGTGACGGCGCTTTCCGGTAACCCTTATCTGGAACCGGAAGAGTCCATTAACCTGGATTTAACGGCCGAGTGGTATTTTGCTGATGCAGGTTTTGTAAACGTCGGTTTGTTTCACAAAAAGCTCGATAACATTATCCGCAACAAACAGTTTGATATGGATGTGACCTACAACGGTGTCAAATACGATGTGTCCGCTTATGGGCCTGACAATACCGGCTCCGGCACCTTGCGTGGTGCAGAATTTTCTTATTCACAGTTCTATGACATGCTGCCCGGTTTATGGCGAGGTTTAGGTTTGCAGTTGAACTACACCTATATCGACCAGAGTGGTCTGGAAGATCCAAACGACATTGCCAAAGGTACACTGGGCTTTAAGGAAGATGGTAGCCGTATTGCCGACAACCGCAATACCTTCCGTGTATTCAGTGGCTTGCCACTGCAAGGTTATTCCGATCAGAACCTGAATATTGTTGGCATGTATGAGCTGGAGGCGGTTTCGTTCCGCTTGGCTTACACCTGGCGCTCCGAGTATCTGCTGACGCTGCGTGAATCCGAAGAGTATGTTCCGGCCTTTGCCAAAGCTTCAGGCATGTTGGATGCCAGTTTCTATTACAACATCAACGAACATTGGAAAGTGGGGCTGGAGGGCAGCAATTTACTGAACACTGAGACTAAAACGCAGTATCAAATGGATCAGGCTGGCCAGCGCACAGATGCGCTGAGCTTTATCACTGACCGCCGTTATGCGTTAAGTGTGCGTGCAGTGTTCTGATACAACTTAAAACCGCGATTGAGCCTGCGACATCAGCTGATGTCGCAGGCTCTGCAGTCTTATCCATCAAGCGTTTTTATTGTGATAAACAGCCCCAGCTTCCGGCGGGGCTGTTTTTTTATACACACGCACATCAGGCGCGCTGTTGTGCAGTGTTTTGCACTTGCAAGCGCAACAACAAATCCCCATGCTATAGCCTTTCCCAGATTTGTCGCAGAGCTTGTCCTGATGTCAGACCTCAAAAATCGCATTCACACATTACGCCAGACGCTGAACCAGCATAACTATCAATATTACGTACTCGACAACCCGACTATTCCGGATGCGGATTATGACCAGCTGTATCGCGAATTACAGACCTTAGAACAGCAACATCCAGAATGGGTAACACCAGACTCACCGACACAGCGCGTTGGCGCGGCACCTTTGGCTAAATTTGGTCAGGTCAGCCACCAAATCCCGATGTTGTCGCTGGACAACGCTTTTGCCAATGACGATTTTTTGGCCTTTTATCAGCGCATGGCCGACCGGCTTGATCAACAAACAGAATTCAGCTTTTGCGCCGAGCCTAAACTTGATGGCCTGGCTGTCAGTATCCGCTATGAAAACGGTGTGCTGGTGCAAGCCGCCACCCGCGGTGACGGTTATACCGGCGAAGATATTACCAGCAATATCAAAACCATCCGTTGTATTCCGCTGGCGCTGCAAGGTCAGTATCCGTCAGTACTGGAAGTACGTGGTGAAGTGTTTATGCCGCTGGATGGTTTTGAAAAAATGAACGAAGCGGCCAAACAACGCGGTGACAAAGTATTTGCCAACCCGCGAAACGCCGCTGCCGGCAGTTTGCGCCAGCTCGACCCAAAAATTACCGCCAGCCGTCCGTTAAGTTTTTACGCTTATGCCGTTGGAGTGGTGGAAGATCCGGAAAATCTGCTGAATAACCAAAGCCATTTTGGCCGTTTGCAACAGCTCAAAAGCTGGGGCTTGCCGGTGTGCCCGGAAATTCGTTTGTGTCAGGGTGCTAACGAAGCGCTGGCTTACCATCAGAGCATCGGAGAAAAACGCGGCAGCTTGCCTTATGAAATTGATGGGGTAGTGCTGAAGGTGGATAACCTGGCGCAGCAGCTGGCGCTTGGTTTTGTGTCGCGGGCACCGCGCTGGGCTATTGCTTTTAAATTTCCGGCGCAGGAAAAAACCACCCGTTTATTGGATGTGGAATTTCAGGTCGGCCGCACCGGCTCTATCACGCCGGTCGCGCGGTTGGAGCCTGTCAGTGTTGGTGGGGTGACAGTATCCAACGCAACTTTGCATAATCAGGACGAAATCAACCGCTTAGGCATTCAGCTTGGCGACACTGTCATCGTGCGTCGTGCCGGCGATGTGATCCCGCAAATAGTTGCAGTGGTGCTGGAAGCGCGTAAAGAAAGCCAGCCTATTGTATTTCCAAAACAATGTCCGGTTTGTCAGTCCGACATAGAGCGGGTGGAAGGTGAAGCCGTCAGCCGTTGTAGTGGCGGCTTGTACTGCGGTGCGCAGCGTAAAGAAGCGCTGAAACATTTTGTGGCCCGCAAAGCAATGGACATTGATGGTCTTGGCGACAAACTGATAGAGCAGCTGGTCGATGAAGGTCTGGTGCATACCCCTGCCGATATTTTTAAACTGGATATGCCGGCGCTGGTTGGCCTGGAACGCATGGGCGAGAAGTCGGCACTCAAACTATTAGCCGCCATCGAAACCGCTAAAACCACCACCTTACCGCGTTTTATTTATGCGCTGGGTATTCGTGATGTCGGTGAAGCTACGGCACTGAATTTAGCCAGCCATTTCCGCACTTTACCTGCACTGCAACAGGCTAACCTGGAGCAATTGTTAGCCGTTGCTGATGTGGGCGCTGTTGTGGCTGGCCGGTTATTGCATTTTTTCCAGGACGCCCATCAACAACAAGTGGTCAGCGAGTTGATTGCGGTGGGGATAAATTGGCCAGAGATCAGTGCCAAAGCTGAAGTGGCGCAGCCGCTAGCCGGCCAAACCCTGGTATTAACCGGCACTTTAACGGCGATGGGACGTGACGAAGCCAAAGATAAATTGCAGCAACTGGGCGCTAAAGTGGCAGGCTCAGTATCGGCCAAAACCCATGCTGTGATCGCAGGGGATAACGCCGGCTCTAAACTGGCCAAGGCCGAAGAGCTGGGGGTTGCAGTCTGGACTGAAGATCAGATGTTGGCGCTTTTTGCTGAGCATGGCCTTTAACATGCGGTTCTGGCGAGAATTGTCCTTTGGGTTCCTGGCGGGCCTGCGCTCTGTGGCAGGGGCGGCCTCTATGCAGGCCTTTCACTTAGTGCAATGCTCCGGTATGTGTTTGTGTGACAGGCCATGCAATTATACCGGCAAGAGGTTATCAAGTGGTTGTTGAAAAACCTAAGGTGTACGCCGAGCTGCCGCTTTTGGACGCAGATGGCCTGCATCGGGTGCCGAACAGATTGTATTTATTGCTGCTGGTGTTATTGAGGCCTTATATCTGCTGGTTGCTGACCTTAACTTTACCGGTTGAACAAAGGTCGATGCTCGGTTGGATCTATCCGCAAAGTGACGATTTTGTCCGGGCTTGTCTGATTTGTCTGCCGGTACTTCTGGTGTTGGTGGCGCTGACACAAAGGGTGCCTTTTGATAAAAAGCTACGCCGTGGCCGGGCGAAAAAGTTCTGGTTTTTTATCTGGCGGCAAAGCAAATGGTTGCTGATTGCAGTAACAGCAGTGGATTTATATTGGACTATCAGTCATTTACCCGCTTTTGTTGCAGTCAATGCACCCTGGTTATTATTGGCGCCTGTGGCTTTGTTATTGGCTTTGAGCTGGTTGGTCGGCAGTAAAAAACTGCCGCTGATTTTTCAGGAATGGCCGGAAGATAAAGTACAAAGTTAAGGATTTCATTCAGCGCGCAAAAATCAGCGGATGTTTAAGTTTTAGCTGCTCAAACCTTTTTGTTTGTTCCGGGTTTAGTTTGCCTTTTTCAATAGCGCGTAAACAGGCTTGGGTCAGGTGCTGGCGTTTTGCCGGCGCCAGATGATGCTCGGGTGCGCTTAACATACTTTGTAATAAATTCAGTGCTATACCCGGATTACGGGGCAGCAGCCTGAAGGCGTGTTCAAAAGCCGCCAAAGCCGCCTGCCAGTTGCCATGCTGGAAGTGCATAACGGCAATATTGTTCAGCTCTCTGGGTGGAGTGGTGAGCTCGGCCCGTTCTGCACTTTCCTGTTGCAGGTAACTTTTTAAATAAGGATCGGTATGTTGTTGCTGGCAATAACGGCTGATTTGTTCAAACCAATTGCGTGATGCCTGGGTTAAACCCACTTCATGCAAGGCTTTGGCTTTGTCCAAAGCGGCTTCAAGGTTGTCAATAACAATATGATTATTATCAAGTTCTGCCAGTAATTTTTGCGCTTTGTCTTTTTGA
>JAYRUI010000032.1:0-13323 GCA_041919175.1 Rheinheimera sp.
TCTGTTGTTCAGCGGCCATGGTGTTGTTCCTTTTTCATCAAAGTGAAAAGCGGCACTAACATCAGCAGCAACATGATAAGCAACACACAAAAAAATACTGTTGCCGAACCCGACAACTGCTGAGCAGCGCAAAACACTGCCGCAGCCACCAGCAGTAGAGCAGCGATACGCCATTGTTTTTGCAGTTTTTTATTGAGTAATCGCTGATGTTTAGTGGTGCCATAACAACAAATAACGGCAAGCAACAACAAGCCGGTTGAAATACAAAGCAACATGAGTTCTGTCCCTGAAAAAATCACCGGCACCTTACATTAAATGCGAATGATTATCAATTGCTGAGTGGTAAATTTTATGTTAGTTTTCTGCCGCTTTTTGCAAAGCCGGTACAGTGACCGGTTTTAGGCCACCAAAAAATGGGATTAAAAACAATGGATAAGATTGCACTTCACAAAACAATACTGACCCGGCTGACTCTGCTTGCACTGGCGGGCATGTCTGGGCCACTGCTGGCAGAAGAAGAACAAAATGACGGAGCCCGCGAGTCCATTGAAGTGATTAAAGTGACAGGTGAGAAAACTGAAAGGTCACTCAAAGACACCGCAGCATCAGTGGCAGTGGTGAATCAGGCGCTGCTGGAAAATGGCCAGCTGGTGTCTATGTCGGATGCGCTCAGTGATATTTCCAATGTGGTGGTGCTGACAGGCGCAGTGCCTGATATCCGTGGAGTGTCGGGCAACGGCTCAGCCACTGGTTTTAACTCCTTCACCGGTGGCGCCAGAGCCAGGGTGAGCAATCTGGTGGACGGTGTGGCACAACCTTTTGTTGCCGACTTAACCGGCGACACCGGCCTGTGGGATATAGCTCAGGTTGAAGTGTTTCGTGGCCCACAATCCACCAGTAACGGCCGCAACAGCATAGGTGGAGCCGTATTTGTAAACACTAAAAACCCACAAATGGACTGGGAAGGTGCACTGCGGCTGGGCTATCGCAATCAGCACAACTTTTTTGACAGTGCCGCTGTATTGTCCGGCCCTATCGTTGACGATGAACTGGCGTTTCGTTTGTCCAGCCAGTGGATAGAAGGCGAAACCTATTCCAACCCCATTGTTTACCCGACGAACCCAACAAAAACCAAATTTAATCAACTGGATACCAACAATACCAGAGCCAAATTACTCTGGACGCCAAAAGCATTAGAAGACTTCAGCCTGCTGTATTCATATCAGCATTACCAGGAGCAGGGTAACGCCGGCCGTTTGTATTTTAATGCTAAAGAACCGACAACTTATGAGCCCTTGTTTCAGCGTGATATGGGCACAAGTTCCGACACCAGCAGTTTAAAAATGGCGTATCAACTGTCTGAGTTGTGGTCGCTTGATACCTTATTGGCTTATATGGATTATCAATGGGATTCAGAGGCTTATGAAACAACTGCTGCGGCAGAATCTGACGTATTGATGTTACAAAAAGAACTGACTTTTGACAGTAAACTCAATTACGGCAACAGCAGCGCCCCTTATAGCGGTTTTATTGGTCTGGCTTATTTTAAAAGGGATCAGGATTTCCAGAGTACAGGCGCCACCTCGTATAAAGGTGACGATGCCAGCGACTCCAAAGCATTGTACGGCGAAAGTAGTTATCGTTTTGACAAGAACTGGAGCCTGACTGGTGGAGTGCGGTTAGAGCGCGAAGCACAACAACGTGATTTTAGTCTGCTCACCCGCGGCAAATGGGTGCGGGCTTTACTCGACAACGACAAAACCTTCACTTTGCCCAAGCTGATTCTGCAATATCATCTGGCAGAACACACCACCTTTTCCGCCAGCGCCCGCCAGGGTTACAACGCCGGTGGTGGTGCTTTTAACGGTGTCACCAATGACTATTATTATTACGACTCAGAAGCGGTGAACACCTATGAACTGGGTTCACGCAGTGTATTGCATAACGGCAATACCAGTATCAGCGCTAACCTGTTTTACAACGACTTCAGCGACTATCAGGCTTTGAGCAGCACCAGAACCATTACCAATATCAACAAAGCACACAGCTATGGTCTGGAGCTTGAAGCCTATTTTATGCTGGGCGAACAGTGGCAACTGCACAGCAGCTTAGGTTTATTAAGTTCAAAAATTGATCAAGCAGCTGCTGGTTTCACTGACGCTATTGGCAACGAACTGAATTCAGCACCTTCAGTTACCGGTAGCCTGGGGCTAAGTTACTGGCTGACAGAGCAGTGGAAACTGGATGTCAGCAGCAACTATGTGGGTGAGTTTTATGGTGATTTAAATAACACACCTGAACGCACCGCCGGAGACTATGTGCTCACCCGAGCTTCAGTCAATTACAGTTCCGACAACTGGTTAGTCAGTGCTTTTGTGAACAACGCTTTTGACGAACAAGGCATGACCACCCGCGACCCCGCCAGCCGCACTTACCCTTATGGCTATGTTGCTATGGTAAACCCACGCACCCTGGGTTTTAGCGCGACTTATTCGTTTTAAGTGAAGCCAATGAAAAAGGCCTGTTTAAACAGGCCTTTTCTTTCATAAATTCAGCTATGTGGCTTTAGTCCGATCAACGCGGATTATCAGGCCTGCACTATAAAATTGCCATTTCGCAATGCTTCCCGCTGATAAGCCGGGCCCTGAATACCTTCGTAACTCACGTTGGCACCTGCTGCTGCGGCTATCACATGGCCTGCGCCTGTGTCCCATAACATGGTTGGGCCTAGTCTTGGGTAGAGGTGCGCGCTGCCTTCAGCCACTAAACAGAATTTTAACGAGCTGCCCACAGCCAGCAGCTGGTGGTTGGGGTAAAGCGCCAGAATATCGTCCATGCCCGGTTGGGCGTGGCTGCGACTGCCAACAATTTTTACCGGCTCGCCTGCCACTGGTTTTTTCGCCTGAATCATCCGGCTTTGTGCTTGCCCTTGTGCATCGGTTTCAGCCACAAAAGCACCCAGCCCCAACACGGCACTGTAGGTTTTTTGCAGCACAGGGGCGTGGATCACACCAAGCACGGGTTCACCTGCCACTATTAAAGCGATATTGACGGTAAATTCGCCATTGCGTTTGATAAATTCTTTGGTGCCGTCCAAAGGGTCAACCAGCCAATAACAATGCCAATGCTGACGCACACTCCAGGGAATATCGGCAGCTTCTTCTGACAACACCGGAATATCCGGCGTCAATCGCAGCAGCTCCCGCATAATCAGCTGATGTGCAGCTAAATCGGCGGCGGTCAGCGGGCTGTCGTCGGCTTTTTGCTGCACAGCAACCGCTTGTGGCTGATGATAAATCGCCAGAATGGCATCACCGGCTGCCACTGCTATTTTACTGATCTGCGGCAACCATTGGCTGAGTTGTTGTTGTGTTGGCGTCATAAAGGTCAGGTCCTGCAATTAGCTTTGAGGCCGGATAATGCCACGCTGCTCCAGTAATAGCAGCAGCTGCTGCACACTTTGTTCCAGCGACAAGAGTCCGGTATCCAGCACAATATCTGCCTGCTCTGGCGCTTCATAAGGGTCTGAAATACCTGTGAAATTTTTAATTTCACCACGCCTGGCTTTTTTATACAGGCCTTTAACGTCGCGTTTTTCGCATTCTTCCAGCGACGTTGCCACATAAACTTCAACAAATTTACCCTCGGGCAGCGCCTGGCGAATGGCATCCCGCTGGCTTTTCAGCGGTGAAATAAAAGCACTGAGTACAATTAAACCGGCGTCGACCATCAACCCGGCCACAGCACCCACCCGGCGGAGGTTTTCGGTTCGGTCGGCTTCGGAAAAACCTAAATCAGCACATAAACCATGGCGCACATTGTCACCATCCAGCAGATAGGTATGAGCGCCGCGCGCCACTAGCGCCTGCTCCAGCGCTCCTGCCACTGTGGATTTGCCGGCACCGCTTAAACCGGTAAACCACAACACAACGGCTTGTTGTTGTTTTTGTTTTTCGCGATCTAACCTATTGATCTGATGTTGTTGCCAGACAATATTGCTCATAAAACCTCTGTTTAAACAGCTTGTGAAAGCTCGTTTACCACGCTTTTTCAAACGCCTTTATCAACCACAGCAAAAACAACAACGCTGACCTGAGCCAGCGTTGAGTTTCAACAAAAGTTATTGCAGCTTTGAAATATCCAGCGCCTGCCAATGCGGGTAATGTTTCCGCACAAAAGCATTCAGCTCCAGTTCCTGCTCGCTAAAACGGCTTTGGCTTTGGGTTGCTGCTAAAGCCGTATCTACCAAACCTGCACCCACAGTGATATTGCTTAAACGGTCGATAAAAATAAATCCACCGGTATCACGATTCTGACTGTAAGGGTCAAATACAATGGCTTCGGTCAGCTCCAGCTCCACCAGCGCTATGCCGTTTAAGCCCAGCGTTTCCGCCTGAAATTCAGCCAGCGTATTCACATCAATGGCGTGGCGGATAGCTGTCACATTGCCTGCTACTTTTTTGGTCGCGAGTTTAATGTTGTAACTTTTACCAAGCACCAGCGCATCTTCGTGCATCCAGACAATTTTGGCGACAATACGGTTGGATAAGCTGGCCTGATGTTGTTTTGGCACTATCACATCACCGCGGCTGATATCAATTTCATCGGTCAGCGTTAACGTTACCGCCTGACCGGCAAAGGCTGACGGCAGCTCACCATCAAAAGTCACAATAGATTTAATCACCGAGCTCTTACCCGAAGGTAAAGCAGTAATTGCATCACCCACTTTAAATTCGCCAGCGGCAATAGTGCCGGCAAAACCACGGAAATCTAAGTTCGGCCTGTTGACATACTGCACCGGTAATCGCGCTTCACCTGTTAAGTTAAAACCAGTAACGGGGGCGTTTTCCAGCTTTTCCAATAAAGTTGGGCCTTTGTACCATGGGCTTTGGCTGGAGCGATTCACCACGTTGTCGCCGTTCAGTGCTGACAATGGCACAAAATCAATATTCGGGCCCTGCACAGCCCCCAGCTGCTGTTTCAGCTGCTCAGCAAAGGCCAGATAATCCTGTTTAATTTGCTCAAAACGATCTTCAGCAAAACCCACTAAATCCATTTTGTTGATAGCAACCACAAACTGTTTGATGCCCAAAAGGGCACAGATAAAACTGTGGCGGCGGGTTTGGGTTTGCACACCATAACGGGCATCCACCAGAATAATGGCAAGATCGCAGTTCGATGCCCCTGTTGCCATATTGCGGGTGTACTGCTCGTGGCCCGGCGTGTCGGCAATAATAAACTTGCGCTTAGAGGTGGAGAAATAACGGTAGGCCACATCAATAGTGATGCCTTGTTCCCGCTCAGCCTGTAAGCCATCCACCAACAACGCCAAATCGATGCTTTCGCCTGTGGTGCCGTGGGTTTTGCTGTCTTTGTGCAAAGCGGCTAACTGGTCTTCATAAATCTGCGCGCTGTCATGCAGCAAACGGCCAATTAAGGTGCTTTTGCCATCATCCACAGAGCCGCAGGTTAAAAACTTCAGCAGAGATTTATGCTGTTGTTGTTTGAGGTATTCTTCAATCCCCAGTTGTTCTAATTCAATAGCGACTGACATCAGAAATAGCCCTCACGTTTTTTCTTTTCCATCGAACCGCTGGAATCGCTATCAATCACCCGGCCTTGCCGTTCACTGGAACGCGATAACAACATCTCTTCAATAATGCCGGTTAAAGTAGTGGCTTCCGATTCCACAGCGCCGGTCAGCGGGTAACAACCTAAAGTTCTGAACCGTACCAGTTTCTGCTCCGGCACTTCACCAGGCTCTAATGGCATACGGTCGTCATCCACCATTATCAGCGTGCCATTGCGCTCAACCACCGGCCTTTTGGCGGCAAAATACAAAGGCACAATGTCGATATTTTCCTGATAGATATATTGCCAGATATCCAGTTCAGTCCAGTTCGACAGCGGGAATACCCGGATGCTTTCGCCTTTATTTACCTGGCCGTTGTAGGTGTGCCACAGCTCAGGGCGTTGGTTTTTTGGGTCCCAACGATGGTTTTGATCACGGAATGAATAAATCCGCTCCTTGGCACGGGATTTTTCTTCGTCACGGCGCGCGCCACCAAAAGCAGCGTCAAAACCGTATTTGTTCAGCGCTTGTTTTAAACCTTCGGTTTTCATCACGTCGGTATGCTTGGCGCTGCCAAAAGTAAAGGGATTCATCCCAATCGCCATGCCTTCCGGATTTTTGTGCACCAGCAATTCAAAATCGTAGTCTTTGGCTAAACGATCGCGGAATTCAATCATTTCGCGAAACTTCCAGTCGGTGTCGACATGCAACAACGGAAACGGAATTTTGCCTGGGTAAAAGGCTTTGCGCGCCAGATGCAGCAGCACTGACGAGTCTTTACCTATCGAATACAGCATCACCGGGTTATCAAACTCGGCCGCTACTTCGCGAAAGATCTGGATGCTTTCCGCTTCCAGCTGTTGTAAATGCGTTAAGGTTTGCACAAGGACGACCCTCAATTTAAAAACGAATAAATTCTTTGTATTTCAATCTTGTATCAAGCAAGGTTCAGGCAAGCTTTGCCAAAGGCTGTGCAAACACAGCGGCACTCTGTTGTTTACCATACCAGGCCAGCTTTTGTTGCAGCGCTACGACTTCACCAATCACCAATAAAGCCGGCGACTGCACCTGATGTTGTTCAATTAAATCAGCCAGTTGCGCTAAGCTGCCGGTAATCACCCGCTGTTCTGGTCTGGTACCGTTTTCTAAAATCGCTATGGGTGTTGTTGCGGCGCGGCCAGCCGCTAACAACTGCGCCTGAATATGCGCTGACTTCATTAAGCCCATATAAATCACTAGAGTTTGATTCGGGCGGCTTAAACTGTGCCAATCCGGCTCTTTGCCGTCTTTCTGGCAATGACCAGTGACAAACTGTACCGCCTGCGCATAATCGCGGTGCGTCAGCGGAATACCGGCATAAGCGGCACAACCAGCGGCAGCTGTGATGCCTGGCACCACCTGAAACGGAATTCGATGGGGTAACAATACTTCAATTTCTTCAGCGCCACGGCCAAAAATAAAAGGGTCGCCACCTTTTAACCGGCAGACTTTTTTACCGGCCAGCGCCAAATCAATCAGCAGTTGATTGGTATGCTCCTGCGCCACTGAATGCGCGCCGGCTTTTTTGCCAACACAAATCAGCTCAGCGTCGCGGCGCACCAGCTGCATAATAGGTTCGGACACTAAATAGTCGTACACCACCACATCGGCTTGTTGCATCAGTTGCAACGCTTTCAGAGTCAGCAGCTCAGGATCGCCCGGGCCTGCGCCTACTACATAAACTTCGCCTTTGCTGCTCTGCTGGTGTTGCAGTGCTTGTTGTAATTCAGCTTCAGCAGCGTCCAGCTGCTGCTTTTGCACCAGACTGACGACATTAGAATTAAACACTTTTTCCCAGAATTGGCGGCGCTCGGCAAAACCCTGAATTTTTTGCTGCACTCGGCTACGAAAGCGGCCGACCAGTTCAGCCAAAGGCCCAAGATGCTGGGGTAACAAAGTTTCTAATTTTTCGCGTAACCGCCGCACCAACACAGGGGCTGTGCCGCCGCTGGAAATAGCCACCAGAATAGGCGAACGGTCGATAATAGAAGGGAAAATAAACTCGCATTTATCCTGGTCGTCGACCGTATTCACCCAAATCTGCCTGGCTGTTGCGGCCTGATGGACAGCGGCATTCACCGCATCATCGTCGGTGGCGGCCAGCACCAGCCAATGACCGGGTAGCTGAGAATCTGCAAAATCACCCTGAATTAAATGGGCTTTGTGCTGTTGCTGCCAGTCATAAAATTCTGCTTCAAACTGATGGGACACCACAGTTAATACCGCACCGGCACTTAACAAAGTGCGTGCTTTGCGCAGCGCCACATGGCCGCCGCCAACCAGCAACACGGCTTTGCCGGTTAAATCGGTGAAGATAGGTAAATACTGCAATGCTTGCTCCCGCTACTTTGTAGCTATTTTCTTGCCTACAGCGGGATTGGACAGAGTGGTCCCCTCATCGCCGCCGGATCATCAACGATGCGATATTAGACGTCTAAACGTCCTGAATCCAAGAAGGGATTGCGCTCAGTTATAACCAAATGGAATTAGCAGAGAGAATTCAGAAAATAAAACGTCACGGCAACGCCGCAAAACAACAAAAGACAGGGAGTTGCTGCTGTTACTCATCTGAGCAACAGCAGCAGAACAACATTTACACCTGACGCTGGCACACTGCAGCGGTAAAGACCACATCGGTTGAGCTGTTTAAAGCAGTTTCACAGGAGTCCTGCACCACACCGATAATAAAACCAATGGCCACCACCTGCATGGCGACATCACTGGAAATACCAAAGAGGCCACAAGCCAGTGGGATCAGCAATAAAGAACCGCCGGCAACACCGGATGCACCACAAGCACACACCGCAGCCACCACGCTGAGTAACATGGCAGTAGCAAAATCCACCTGAATACCCAGCGTATGCACAGTCGCCAAAGTTAACACTGTGATGGTAATAGCTGCACCGGCCATATTAATGGTGGCCCCCAGCGGAATAGAAATTGAGTAAGTGTCTTCATCAAGTTTCAATTTTTCCGCCAGCATCATATTCACCGGAATATTGGCAGCAGAACTGCGGGTGAAAAAGGCCGGAATACCACTTTCACGTAAACAGGTGAGCACTAATGGATATGGGTTTTTGCGGGTGGTGATAAACACCAGCAGCGGGTTCACCAACAAAGCGATAAATAACATCGAACCCACTAATACCAGCAACAACTGGCCATAACTGGCTAAACCGCTAAAACCCGTGGTCGCCACTGTTTCGGCCACTAAACCAAAAATACCAATAGGCGCCAGTTTGATAATAAAAGTCACCAGCATCGAGATACCGTGCGACACATCGGCAAAAACTTGTTTAGTGGTTTTATTGGCATGATGCAGCCCCATACCTAAACCAATAGCCCAGGCCAACACACCAATAAAATTACCGGTGAGTAGGGCATTAATAGGGTTATCCACCACCTGAAACAACACAGTTTTCAGCACCTGAACTATTCCTTCAGGCGGTGTCACAGCTTCAGCGGCAGCGGCCAGATTTAACGTGGTAGGGAATAAAAAACTGGCCGCAACAGCGGTTAAAGCCGCTAAAAATGTACCGGTTAAATACAACACCAGCACAGGTTTCATTTTGGCCTGACCATCAATTTTGCGGTTGGCAATGGATGATGCCACCAGAATAAACACCAGAATTGGTGCTATGGCTTTAAGCGCTTTGACAAACAGCGCACCCAAAATGGCGACCGCCTGCCCGGCTTCTGCCGACCAGCTGGCCAATACAGCACCACACAAAATACCCAACATAATTTGCGGTACCAGACCAAAACGAAAGCCCGGAGTCGAAGTTGTAGAAGTCATCAGCGCATTGTTCCTGTGATTTTATTTTGTCGCCGATTGTGCCGTTAAAGCGCAGGCACAGCAAGTTTAGTGCTGCGGCCACGGGTAAAAGTGCGGCAACGCCTTGGTGTTCCGGCACTTTTTCACTGAGTTTTGGCCTTTGACAACGGTTGGATTTTAACCAGTAGCGTGCTATCAATATGAAATAGTTGTTAATGGACATGCCCGGATGAAATTACTTCTGCCCTTCATTCTGCTACTGAGCCTATTGCAGGCTTGCAGCCAGACTGCAGCACCACTGCAAGTTACACCACCGCAGACACCCCAACATTATTTTGCCAAAGCCGGCACCGATGCCATTCCGCACGTTGCGACGTTTTATCAGCTGAGCGAAGCGCAACAACAACAGTTTTTACAGTTTTATCAGCAGGACGAGCTGCAACACCTGCCTGGCAACAAAAAGCTGGAAATGTACCTGCAAAAGCAGCTGTCGAATTTTCATTATGAAGGCAAAAACTACAGCGCCAGCCAGACCATGCAGCTGATGTCGGGCAATTGTATGTCGTTGGCAGTATTAACGACGGCTTTGGCAAAGCTGGTCAATATTGAAGTAGGTTATCGCGCAACTTATGGCGAGCCCATGCTGAATTTTTCCGGTGATTTATTTATCAGCTCAGATCATGTGCGCACTTATTTATTTGCACCGGAGCAACCCACACCGGATAAGCCTGCCGCGAACTTGCAGGTGTTACAAAAAGCCGCTGTGGCGATTGACTATTTCCCGGACAGGTTAGACCGACTGGGCGCTATGTTTGATCACCAGCGTTTTGCCGCCATGATGTACAACAATCTGGCGGTGGATGCGCTGCTCGCCGATGATCAAAATAAAGCTTTCTGGCTGACCCAGGCTGCGCTGCAGCAAGACCCAACCCATAGCGCCAGCATTAATTTGCTGGGCTTGTTGTACCGCAGATCCGGAGATTTGCGCTCAGCGCAACAATGGTACGAATTTGGTTTAAAGCACAGCATCAACCCGGCAGCCATCGCCAGCAACTATCTGTTAGTGGCGCAGGAGCTGAACGACAGTGCTGCGATAACCCACCTGGAAACACTGCTACTACAAAGCAACGATGACAACCCTTACAACTGGTTTTATCTGGCGTACCAGGCCGAGCAACAGCAACAACAAGATAAAGCCATCCGTTATTACCGCAAATTACTGGAACAAGCGCCTTACCTGCATAGAGCCAACCTGGCGCTCGCCAGACTGTATTTACAGCAAAACAACAACACAGCGGCCAAAGCCGTGTTACGTGAAGCGCTGCGTTACAGTTATGAGCAGGGCCAGATTACGATGTATCAGGCAAAACTACAGGCAGTTAACGAGCGCCAGAACGGGCAAGCACTGCCTGAATAAGGGTGTTGGGCGAAGTTACATCATCCGGCATCAACCAGTCCGGCGTTTGCAGCTGTTCGGTAAAACCACCTTTGGGCCGTGCCGACCAAAACCTTGGCACTATGATGTTTAACTGACTGTGCGGCAGCGTAAAAAACTGAATACCGCCTGTGCTGCGGGCCCGGGCATAACTTGCCTCACCAGCTAGCGTGGCAAAGTCAAAATCCTGCATCACATTGCTAAATTGCACCGCAGATGAATAAGTGCGACGACCCGTCAGCACCACGACTTTACCGGTAAAACGCAACGGGTTATGAAGCTGTGGCTGATACCAGGTTTTAAATTCACTTTCGATGACCAGACCGGCCGGCTCTGTCGCAGTGGCGCGGCTGGCAATCACTTTTTTCTTGTTCCAGGAGCCGACCCGAAATGGCTTGTCCGCCAGATAAGGCATCACATGGTCAATCCAGGCGGAATCGTTGCCACCCCGGTTCTCCCGGATATCAATAATCAAGGTGCTGGCACCGGTTTGTTTAATTTTAGTAAAAGCGTCTTTGGCAAAAGTACCGATTTCCTGCTCATCTGGCCAACTAAAAGTACCGAGTTTCAGATAGGCGGTGTTGTTGTCTAAAACACCATAACTGAAATTATCAGCAAACTTCTCGCTGGTTTTACCAATCACAGCAGCCGTTTGACTGGCTGGCAGTGTTACTTCGCTGATGTTGTCGTTTTGTTTTAACTGCAGTTTAAATTCAGCCGGCGAACCAAACACACTGGCGTAATACAGCTGAAACGATGGCCCCAATAAGTTGGCTCTGTTCAGTGGGTTGTCGCCGTGGCGTAGCGCCAATAACTGCCTGCCTACCAGCGGTGCCAGCACGCCATTAATACTTTCAATGGTGGCACCGCGCCAGGGCGTATCAGCGCCACCGGCCAGCGCCAACACAGTCAGTTCGCCGTCTGGCCTTATATGCACTTCCAGCGGAAATACACCGCCGGTTTTTTTGATCAATTGCTGCATATCCGTTTGATCTTGCGGCAAATTCACCGACCAATGCGCATCATTAAATAATGGGTTTAATTTGCCGGCCTGATGCCAGAATTGATTGGCCGTCATCGGCTGGGTCAGACTGGCGCTGATCGCAGCATAAGTCTGCTCCAGCTGCGTAGGCGAGGCCGAAAAGCTGATATCCGGATGGGTGGCATCAATAAAAGCCCGCAGGCTTTGTAAATCTTCTTTCAGCTGCACCGGGCTGAATATTTCTTCCTGAGCAGCAGGATTGTTGTCGATATTCTCTGTGGCGCTGCTGGCTTGAGTCGCCAATGGCAGCAGACAAACACTCAACAACAGGGTCGATATAGCTAAATTTTTGGCAAACATTTAATTCTTCCAAAACAGATGGGTGGGTGATCTGTTGTTTTGGTCGAAGGTAGGTTGAAAAAAGTTTGCGAAATTTGCAAATATTTAACTATTGGTGATTTTTTGACATCCAGGGCAATGATCTGACCTGGCCGTTGTTACACAGCCGAAAGACCTAAACTAGCAACCTATTGGCTTTCGCGGTGAAATAGCATTTCAAGAAGTATGCGTGCGTTTAATTCATCCATACATCTTGAGTATTGAGCAAAGTATCGAATCCTAAAGCTGAATTGATAACACCATCAAATGGGTACTAATGAAAATAAAATGGTATAAATTGAATTTTTAAATTCATTTAATGTTTACGTTACGATATAGATGTTTCTATGCAAAGCATAAGGATGTGAAAATGTTAAGATTAAATCGCTGGCTGATGTTGGTATTAGCCAGCTTCACTACTGTATTGCAAGCGCAACAGGTTATTGATCCACTTGCTGAAAAGGACCTGGCCAAAGTCGAATATCTGACCGGCTCGGCTTTTAATCTAAATGAAAAAGTTTATTTATTTGCTAAACAGAGCCCAGCTTCTACAAAGAGCTCGGCTGGTTTTTTCATTTTAGAGTTTGATCCTAAAACCCACGCAACCAAAAAAATTGCTGATGTGCGCGAATCTAATATTTCCTTCAAAGAAAAATGTTGTGAGCATCAAACAGGCCTACCTGAGGCAGGTATCAAAATAGGCAACCGCCTGTTGCTAAACATTGCACAGGTTGGCTTTGTTGAATGGTTTGATCCAAAAAGTGAGTCTTTTTACAGTGCGTTTGCCAAACAACCGCCAGCAGCAATAAAAAACTGCCAGATACAAGGCTGGGAAAATGGGCCTTTGCTATTTTGTGACCAGAATAACCAAGACCAAAGGATAGTTTTCCGGTTAGAACCGACCGACGGACTGTTCCATCCCTATCCATCCGCAGCGCCGAGTGAAATTGATGTTAGAGATGGATTATTTTGCCTGGCCAACACCTGTCATGAATGGCCAAGTTTACAAACGTATAAACTGCAAGGCGATCTCCCCCCTGAAGATGTCGTGGTGCGCCAAAAACATTTATTTTGGTTCCTGCAGGATGGCAGTATCGTGATGCAAAAACGTCACAGTTTTGAGCAAACTGTATTGAACACAT
>JAYRUI010000033.1:0-11075 GCA_041919175.1 Rheinheimera sp.
TGCACGCCGGAGTTATGGCCCAGCAAATAATGCGGGTCGGAATAACTGGCGGTGCCAAGGGCAATGTCCTGCTCCAGCGGTGAAAACATTTCGGCAAGACCTGCCACATAAACAGAACCAAAATCGACCAGCACTAAAGTACCGTCGGGCCGGCGCATAATATTGCCGGGTTTGAGATCCTGATGCACAGCACCAAGCTTATGAAAAGCCTGCAAACCGGCCGCTATTTGCTGCACCAGCGTGATGGCTTTGGCAGGTTTCAGCGGTTTATCCACACGGGCAAACCACTGCTCCAACGTTTCACCTTCGACATAAGCCAATAAATAATATAAAAAAGTACGGGGACGCTGCTGACGGTGTACCTGCACCACATTGGGGTGGGAAATGCGAAGCCCTATCCATTCTTCGCGGATAAAACGCTCGATATAGCTGTGATCGTCGGCAAAATTTACCGAAGGGGTTTTTAATACCCAGAGTTTATCTGTGGTTAAATCCCGTACCAGATATAAGTGGCTGCGGCTGCTGGCAAAAATCTCTTTTTCCACCTGATAACCATCCACCTTCATGCCGGGCACCAGCACCGGCAAAAACGGCAGCCGGGTCAGTTTTTCATTGTAGTCTTCCAGCGTTTGCGCACTAAGCGCCTGCACTTCGACGATCAGCGCACTGATATTGTCGTCACTGCCGTTTTTAAGCGCCAGCTGGCACAAATGCTCCGCAAGGACAGTTAGATCTTGTTGCGTGCCTGGCGTTACAACGCCCGGCTCAGGGCTTGTCAATTCAGGGGTTAGCGGCTCATGATTTGCCAATTGCGGATTTAACAGCGCAGATAACTGGTTATCCTCGATAAAATCCGACAGGCCGTCACTGCACAGCAAAAACCTGTCGCCCACCTCCAGCGTGACATTGCCGGACTGCCACTGCACCTGCTCGTCCATGCCCAAAGCCCGGCCTAAAAACTGGCGGTTTTCGCTCAGTTTGGTGGTGTGATCCTGGGTTAGCTGGGCTATCACCCCTTTGCGCCACAGATAAATGCGGCTGTCGCCAATATGAAAAAAATAAGCCGTATGAGATTTAATGATCAGGCTGCTAAAGGTGCATAAAAAACCTTTTTCTTCAGACACATAAGCATGACTTTGCTGATAAAGCGCAGTGTTGATACTGGCCAGTAACTGACTGGCGCTGTGGTTCACCGACCAGCTGTCGGGGGTATTGGCGTATTCGCTGGCAAAATGTTGCACTGCATAGTCGCTGGCTTGTTGCCCTGCTTCGGCTGAACTGACACCGTCAGCTAAGCAAAAACAGCCGCCTTTATAAGTTAATAAATGGCTATCTTGTGGCAGTTGCCAGCCAATCGCATCTTCATTTTGTGCTTTTAAACCTGTCAGCGTGCAGCCGCCCACTGCCAGTGTTAATAAAAGCGCTGCTTCACTGCCTTGCGCTGGCTCCATCGCTGCCCCTTTTGTTAGCCGGCTAAATAACACAGGCGGCTTAATAAAAACCAACCCCATATAAAAAACTGGCTGTTTCACAACAGCCAGTTTTTTATCACTCACTTAACTTACATGAATATGGTGCACGTTGCCGTCGTCATCCACTTCAGTGATATGACCTTTAGGGTCATCCAAAAACATCACCGCCACCAGACCAATCAGCGCTGAAGTCCCTATCACAAAAAAGAAGGTTTGATAGTCGACATAACTAAATACCGTCAAATACACCACAGCCCCCACATTGCCATAAGCACCGGCCATACCGGCTATCTGGCCGGTCATCCGGCGTTTGATTAAAGGCACTATGGCAAATACCGCACCTTCACCACCCTGCACAAAAAAGCTACAGGCCATACTGACAAACACCGCCAGCGGTAACCACCAGCTACTGTCCATTAGACCCATCATAAAATAGCCGGCCGACAAACCTGCAATTAACAACACCATACTTTTGCGACGGCCAAATTTATCGGAGAACCAGCCGCCCATCGGCCTTGAGACCAGATTCATAAAAGCAAAACTGGATGCTAATAAACCCGCAGAAACCGGGTTTAAGCCTTGAAACGTTTCTAGAAAAAACAGCGGCAACATGGACACTACCGCGAGCTCTGAGCCAAAGGTAGTGAAATAAGCAACGTCCAAAATAGCCACTTGTTTAAACGAATATTTTTCATGTTCTGGCACACCTTTACGCAAATGTTCGGCGTTTACCCGCCATACCTGATGGGTCTGGATGACAAACAGCACCACTAAACTGGCCCAAATCAGATACATATATTGTTCAGAGAATAAATTCACCCCGGCAGGCGACATTTTCCAGGCCAGCATCGCCAGTGCCAGATGCATCGGAATATTCATCAGGATAAGCAACCACAGATCGCCCCAGCTGGTGACTTCCATAGCCCCGCTTTTTTTCGGTTTAAAATACACCGAACCTTTAGGCGTGTTGCGCGCCTGATGGTAAAACAACAGCGAATACACCGCGCTGAATACACCCACACTTATCAGTGAATAACGCCAGCCATCGGCACCACCATACATCAGCGCTATAGTTGGCAAAGTCATTGCAGCAGCGGCCGAACCAAAGTTACCCCAGCCACCATAAATACCTTCGGCAGTGCCTACCTGATGGCTCGGAAACCACTCGCCGACCAGTCGGATACCAATGACAAAACCGGCACCTACAAAACCCAACAAAAATCGGAACAAAGCTAAACTTTCAAAACTTTCCGCCAGCGCAAAACCGATACAAAAGAACGATGAAATCATCAGCAATAAGCTGTACATAATCCGCGGGCCAAACTTGTCAACCAGAATACCCACCACAATGCGGGCCGGTATCGTCAGCGCCACGTTCAGAATAAGCAGAGCTTTGACCTGAGCATCGGTCAGGCTCAGCGCTTGTTTAATTTCGGTGAGTAACGGCGCGTGGTTAAACCACATCACAAAAGTCAGAAAAAATGCAAACCAGGTCAGATGCAGCGTTTTTATTTTTGCATCACCAAAATTCAGCAAATTGACCTTTCCGGCGTCTGAGACGGAAGAGGACAGCTTCGACATATAAACCTCCAGTGAAACACCCAGTAACAATAAAACTGGCTGAAGCATAGAGAGTCTGCGACTGAAAAACATTGACTTTAATCAAGCAAAACAAGTCGTAAGTGTCTGTCTTTATTGTGAATACCACTTTATGGGTAGCGCTTAAATTAACATCCAAAGCCACCACCTCAGCTTTTACTACCCATAACGGGGTGGCGCTATAACGCAGGGCGCAAACCATAAAACGAAGGGGGTACTCCCGATGAAAAACCACAACCATATCAGCTAGGTTTATCATCAATTCCCTGCAAAACACCATAGTCGGAACTCGATATGCCAGACGCTATTGATGGGAGTGACATGTTGCTAACACCTTTACCTCAGGCCCGCCGGGCTCTTTGTTGTGCCATTGTCACTTTCGCCTGGTGTTTTGCCATCTGGAGTTTATATGCCGCTATTGGGCTGGAGCTATCAGAAAAACTGGCTTTAAGCGCCACGGATTATGGTTTGTTATTGTCAGCCCCTGTGCTGACAGGCGCATTATTAAGGTTTCCAGCAGGTATTCTGGTGGAAAAAATCAGCCCCCGCAGTTTATGGTTGTGGCTGATGTTGCTGCTTATTCCCGCTTTATTGTTATTGCCTTATGTCCAAAGTCTGCTGAGTCTCATATTGCTGGGTTTATGGCTTGGTCTTGCCGGCGTAGCTTTTACGCTAGGTATTGCGTATGTGTCAGCGTTTTATCCGCCAGCGCAACAAGGCACCATCATGGGGCTTTTTGGCGTTGGTAATGCCGGTGCTGCATTAAGTTTATTGCTGGTTCCATTGTTAACAGACATGGCTTTACCTTTTGGTATAGGCACCGGTTATGCACTGCTGACAGTTATTATTTTTGGTACTTTTTATTTGTTTGCGCCCTTGATGCCCGGCAATAAGCCAATCAATTCTGTAGCTACCAACACCAAAGCAAAAAACACCAGGCAAAGCAGTTTTTGGCAACGCAGCCTGGTGTTATTAAAAGATGCCAGGCTCTGGCGTTTTTCACTGTATTATTATTTTGTCTTTGGCAGTTTTCTGGCACTGCTGCTCTGGTTACCACGTTATTACATGCAGGCTTATCAGCTAAGCGCCGCCGACGCCATGGCTTTTACATTGTTTTTTGTCACCACATCCAGCATGGTGCGCGCTCTGGGTGGCTGGCTGGCCGACCGTTATGGCGGCCGGGCTGTGAACTGGAGTGTGTTTTGGATCTGTCTGATTTGTCTATTCATTTTAAGTTACCCGCCCACCAGTCTGGTGATCCACGGTATTGAAAAAGAAGTGGTGTTGGAAATTAATATAAACCTCTGGCTTTTTACCTTTTTGATTTTTGTCATTGGTATTGCACAGGGCCTTGGCCGCGCCAGCGTGTTTCGCACCATTTACGACTATTACCCCGACCAAATAGGGGCTGCCGGTGGTATGGTGGCAGCTATTGGTGCTCTTGGTGGCTGCACTTTGCCGTTGTTATTTGGTTTGTCACAGGACTTACTGGGTATTCATACCGCCTGTTTTATGTTGCTCTACGGTGTGTTGGCTTTTTGTATGATTTTGATGTTTTTTGCCAATCAGCGCGAGTTGTATCAGCGCGAGCTGGCAGCAGCGCGGACGCATAACTTTTTATTGGAGGATGCCGAAAATTCTGAGCAACAGCAGCCATTGAAAAGCGGAAAACAAGAACACACCAAAGCGGGAACAGACAATGCAAATAACTGATTTAACAACCGAACTTAAAATTTCACCGCTGCTTCGACTGGCATTTAGGCCACTGTTTTTATTGGGCGGCGCTTTTGGCTGTATTGCCATCTTGTTATGGGGGCTGGCGCTGTTTGGCTTAGTGCAGCTATCCCCTGTTGGCAATATTTTGTTCTGGCATAGCCATGAAATGATTTTTGGTTTTGGCTGCGCCATAGTGGCCGGGTTTTTATTAACCGCCATGCAAAACTGGACTGGCCTGCGCGCGCCGCACGGTACACCATTATTTTTGCTGGTACTGTGCTGGCTGGCTGCAAGGCTTTTGTTGTTATTTGGCGCTGCTTTGCCTGTTTTGTTGGTAGCGCTCGTGGATGTATTGTTTTTGCCTATGGCAGCACTGCTTTTGGCTAGACCCATTCTTGCCATAGGCCAGTGGCGGAACTTGTTTTTTGTACCGGTATTGCTACTACTGACTATTTGTAACACTGTCAGCTGGATTGGCTTGGCGTTTAACGACTATATGCTGCAACAACATGGCCTTTATAGCGCTGTGATTTTACTGACTTTAGTGATGAGCATTATGGGCGGTCGGGTGCTGCCGATGTTTACTGCCAATGGCACTCAAAGCAAAAAAGTGGAACCTCTGGTTTGGCTAGATCGCATCGCGCTTGGGCTGTTGTGGCTGGTGTTTATTCAGCAGTTTTTAAAACTGGAAAATTTTCTGCCGCATCCATTCATTGGCGCTTTATATGGCGTTGCGGCTGTGCTGCTGGCCATTCGTTGTTGGCGCTGGAAAATCTGGATCACCTTCAGAGTACCGCTGCTGTGGTCCTTACATCTGGCATATTGGTTTATTCCGCTTGGTCTTGGTTTATTTGCTTTGTATTACAGTGGCATCAGCCTGTTTGGTCATGCTGTGCTGAAAAGCACCGCTTTACATGCGCTGACCGCCGGCGCTATGGGCTCGATGATTATCGCTATGATGGCGCGGGTGTCTTTGGGCCACACAGGCCGACCCTTGCAGGTGTCCACCCTGATGGTGCCGGCTTTTGTGTTGGTAATAGCTGCAGGAATTTGCCGTAGCCTGTTGTTACTACTATGGCCTGCCATGACACAAGCATTGTTGCTGCTGGCGATAGGATGCTGGGTACTCGGGTATGGCCTGTTTTGTTATTGTTACGCGCATATTTTAACCAGTGACCGAGCAGATGGAAGACCGGGTTAAGCCGCACTTTTGTAATGCTTGTTGTTGTGATTGCAAAAACCAGCCCTTGGGCTGGTTTTATATTATCTGTTATTGTGAACTCTGCTTTATGCTCACCTCTTTCAGTCCTTTCGCCTGATACCTCTGTATGAGTAGGCGCGTCTTTGGCTTGATTTATATCAAGTTGTGGTCAGTAGCGTTGCTTACACTCAGACTCTAATCCCAACAGAGCAACCGTAGAGGAGTTCACGATGCCAACAACATCTGTAAGCACTGAAGAAACAACAGTGTCACAAGACAAACCCTTAGTCTATGCCTGCTCCGGTTGCTCGAATGTGGCGCAACTTGCCAACGATTTGGCTGTGGTGCTGGACAGAGAAGGCATAGCCCAGATGTCTTGTATTGCCGGTGTCGGTGGTCAGGTAAAACAACTGGTGAAAATCGCCAAATCGGGGCGCGATATTCTGGCCATCGACGGATGCCCACTCAATTGTGTACGTCAGACATTGGCTCAGCAGCAGGTGGTGCCAACCTGGCATCTGGAACTGACCAGTTTTGGTTATAAAAAACGCGACGGCGAAGATTGCGATTTGCAGCAAGCTTATAAATTATTGCAGCATATTCAACAGGATATTTTGCCCAGACACCACAAAGCTGGCAGTTAACTTTAACGAAAGTCCGCCAGTGGCAATACATTCACAGCAGCTATTGTGGCGGCCCTAAACGCCTTTTATCCGGCCTTTGCGCTGCTCCTGGATTTACTCCGGTGTAGGCACCACACCGCAACAAGGGCAAAGCGGCTGTTTTTGAATATTAAATGTTTGCCATTCGCTGTATTTGGCATCCAGCAGCAATAATCTTCCAAAAAGCGCAGTGCCACAACCCGACAGAATTTTAATCGCCTCCAGCGCCTGCATACTGCCAATCACCCCAACCACAGGCGACAAAATTCCGGCCTCCAAGCAGCTCAGCTGCTGCTCGGCGAAACCAAGGCACAAACACTGATAACATGGCGCTTGCGGCTGTTGCCTGTTCATGGAAAAACTACAGACCTGGCCTTCCATCCTGATAGCAGCGCCGGACACAAGCGGCACTTGCTGTTGATAACAACAACTGTTGATCAAAAGCCTGGTGGTTAAGTTGTCACAACAATCCAGCACTAAATCATGTTCAGCCACCAGTTGCTGCAGCTGCGACTCATCGGCGTAACGGGCCATAGCCCGAACCTGAATATCGCTGTTGAGCTGCTGTAATGCCAAAGCCGCCACTTCGGCTTTGTTTTTGCCGATATCGTTTTCCCGAAACAAAATTTGCCGTTGTAAATTGCTGCGGTCAATCAGGTCGCCATCCACCAGCGTCAGCTGGCCCACGCCGGAACTTGCCAGATAAGGCAACGCGGCGCAGCCAAGACCGCCGACCCCGATGACCAGCACTTTAGCGGCCAACAGCTTTTCCTGCCCCTGCAGCTCAAAAGACGGCAACATAATTTGCCGACTATACCGCATGGCGGTTTTTAAATTCAGCTCAGTTGCTGCTGTTTTCATAACATGTCCTTTTTTACTGCCTGCTCAGGCCTAAACCATAACCACAAGGCCACCCCGGTTAAGAGCAGCGTCAGAGCCAACTTAAACGCCAGCATAAGGCTACTCACCCAACATAACACCAGGCTTATCAGCATCATCAGGCTGGCGGCAATTTTGCCACTGCGGGGCACCACACCAAAAGCACGCCAATTATGAATAAGCGGACCATATCTGTGATGCGCCAATAACCAAGCATCAAGCGCTGGCCAGCCTTTCCCCGCGGCAAAAGCGGCCAACAGAATAAAAGGCACTGTCGGCAACCCCGGCAGGACAACACCAATCAAACCCAGTAATAAACTGCCAAGCGCTAACAAACGAAATAACATTATGCGTAACACCAGCATCAGATACTTCCTTTGAGTAACGCCTTCACCCCGAGTTTTTGTGCCAGTTTATGCAAATTGCTGCTGTCGATATCCAGCAACCGGGCGGCTTGTGACCAGCTGCCGCCACTTTGTTTATAAGCCGCTTCAATATGCTGGCGCTGAAACTGCAATAACGCCTGTTTTAGCGGCAGCCCGGCCATGGTTGCAACCGGCGGATACTGCGTAAAAGCGCCTTCAGCTGCTGCGGTTTGATCAGCAGTTGTCAAAGACGCTGTTGCTGCAGAAAAGGACGGGCTGATATCCAGCCAGCGCGGTTCTATCGTCAGAATATCCTGCTGCTGATGGCCTTCACTCAGCGCTTTAATTGCCGCGCGGCTGAGCACATGCTCCAGCTCCCGGATATTACCAGGCCAGTGATATTGCAGCAGATGCCACTGTGCCTGCTCCGATAAACGGATAGAACGTAAACCCAGTCTGCTGCGGTTTTGCTCGAGAAAATGTCCGGCGAGCATGGCAATATCGCTGATACGCTCACGAAGGGGCGGTATATGCACAGGATAAACCAACAGCCGGTGGTATAAATCGGCGCGAAAGGCACCTTGTGCCACCTGCTGGGCTAAATCACGGTTGGTGGCGGCTACTAGCCGCACATTTACGCTGCGGCTTTTATCTGAACCCAGCCGCTGAATTTCGCCATTTTGTAATACCCGCAACATTTTAGCCTGTACCAAAAGCGGTAATTCCCCCACTTCGTCCAAAAACAAAGTGCCGCCATCAGCCGCTTCAAACCGGCCACAACGCTCTTGTTGTGCACCGGAAAAGGCCCCTTTAACATGACCAAACAATTCGCTTTCTGCCAAAGACTCCGGCAAAGCAGCGCAATTGATATACACCAGAGGTTTGCTGCTACGGTTGGATTGACGGTGCAGATAACGGGCAAACAGCTCTTTGCCAACACCGGTTTCGCCAAGCAGCAACACAGGTAAATCAGAACTGGCCACAACTTTCACTTCGGCAAGCAACTGCAACAATGCCGGACTCTGACCAATAATTTCATCCGAAGGCGAGTTATAAGCGCCGCTATAAGGCCCGGCATCCAGAACCTGATTGGCTCTGGCATAACGGACAGTGCGAAGTTCAGTTTCCAGCTGGCAAACCCGCACTGCGGCTTCAACTAATAAACTGAATCTTTGCAACTCCAGGATGGTTAACCTGCTAAAAGTGCCGGCCTGCAAAGCGTCTAAGGTTAAAACACCCCAGCACTGGCCTTCCAGATATAACGAAATGCCCATGCAGTCATGCACCAACAGCGGCTGGCCTTGTTGCGCTTCCACCAGACCATCGTAGGGATCGGGCAAAGTGCTGTCGGGTGCAAAATGCACCGGCTGACGGCTTTGTAAAATTGCCTGCAATCTTGGGTGATTGGCCAGCAAAAAACGCCGGCCTAAAGTTTCTGCCGCCAAACCACAAACTGCCAGTGGTTTGAGCTGCTCTTGCTGTAACTGCAACAGCGCTACTGCACTACAACCAAAATGAGTGCGCATGGTATTCACCAGCCGCTGCAAACGAACAGCAGCGGGTAAATCGGCAATTAAGTCAGCAACTAAGGTTTCTTCCAACATGGTTATTTTTACCCTTTTGGGTGAATGTTACCCGGTAATTTCAGGGTTAAATTTACCATCGCCCGCAAAAAATCTATATAAATCAAAAGGGGTAGATCTGGCCTGATTCTTGGTATACCAGCAGTAATCCAACACAAAATTGATTGTTCAATTTGTGTTTTATCCGGGTTTTATGCCCGATGTTTTTAACAGCCGGAGTACCTTATGTCTTATTTACACCAACCTTTGGGCACCCTTGCCAGCCAGATCCCGGGCGCCACTGCCGTTTTTCATAAATACAAACTGGATTTTTGTTGTGGTGGTAAAGAATCACTGATGGCCGCTGCTGCCAAACGCGAACTGGACGCCCAACAAATTAACGCGGAGTTACAGGCGCTTTCTGCACTGCAAAACAGCCTGCACCGCGATTGGCGCAATGCCAAAACCGAGGAGCTGGCGTATTTTATTCTTGAACGTTTCCATGCCAGACACCGCGAACAATTGCCGGAACTTATTCGGCTGGCACGCCGGGTTGAGCATGTGCATGGTGATCATGCGGACTGCCCGACCGGCCTTGCCACGCATCTGGAGCATATGTATCAGGAGCTGGAAAGCCATATGCATAAAGAAGAACAAATTTTGTTCCCGATGTTATGTAACGGTTTTTTCCCGGCAGGCCCTATTTCAGTGATGCAGGAAGAACATCAACAACATGGCGACGCGCTGGAAACCATGCTGAAACTAGCCCACCAACTGGAATTACCACCAGGCGCCTGCAATACCTGGACCGCCTTGTACCTGGGGCTGAAAGAGCTGAAAGAGGATTTGATGGAGCATATTTTGCTCGAAAACGAAATTTTGTTTGTAGAGCCTCAAGCACAAAAAGGCCAGTGCTGCGGCTCCTGCCAATGATATCCGTCATCATTGAAGATATGGGGTATTCACCCTGGTTCTGTATTAGCTCATGAATAGCCTAAATCATTGAGGTTGCAGCGCGACGACAAGCGGTTTCATCCCCATGAGCATAGTTGTCTATGTGATTGGGGTGAAAACGCGATGGCAACAAAGCTGCGGCCTCAAGGATGACGGCTATACCCGTCATCATTCACTGATATGGTGTTGTTGGCTTCCATCACACACCCTGGTCACATAGTTCACTATGCTCCCCGGGCCGCGCTCAGTCACCGCCTACCCATATCTGCAATGATTTTGGCTATCCATCTTTATTCTCTATTAGGTTATGAATTGTCAAATCATTAGCCTAAATCATTGAGGTTGCAGCGCGGCGACAAGCGGTTTTATCCCCAATCGCATAGTTATCTATGTGATTGGGGTGAAAACGCGATGGCAACAAAGCTACGGCCTCAAGGATGACGGCTATACCTATTAAGGAGTAGCAACTCCGCCCCTTCAAGGTCATAACAATCCAGCCGCACTCGCTCTACCATAAACACAACGCCGAGCTGTGCAAGCTAAGTCCCTCAATGCCGGATAAGTGATTACAACCTTGCAATCCGCCTGCAGCAGCCGTGGCAATTGGGCCACCGGGCCTGATTGGAAACGGTCAGACCTCCCTACCTGGAAAGGTGTGTAGTTTA
>JAYRUI010000033.1:11085-13094 GCA_041919175.1 Rheinheimera sp.
TATGCTTCAAGACAATTTTAACCGTCGCTTCAGCTACTTAAGGCTGTCGCTGACGGAGAGTTGCAACTTTCGTTGTAGCTACTGCCTACCCGATGGCAATGAATGCAATAGCCGCAGCGAAGAGCTGACGCTGCCGGAAATTAAACGCCTGGTCAGCGCCTTTGCTCTTTGTGGTACCCGCAAAATCCGCCTGACCGGTGGTGAACCCAGTTTGCGCCGCGACTTATCGGAAATTATCGCCCTTTGTAAAGCCGTACCCGGCATAGAACAAGTGGCGATGACCACCAATGGCTATCGCTTAAAACGCGATATTCAAAGCTGGCTGGACGCTGGCCTGGACGCCTTAAATGTCAGTGTGGACAGCTTAGACCCCGCCACTTTTGCGTTGGTTACAGGCCAGGACAGATTGCCAGACATCCTCGAAGGCATTGAGCTGGCAAGTTCCCTTGGCATTAAAAAACTCAAACTGAATACCGTGTTGTTACGCCAGCACAATGCCGGTGAACTGCCAGACTTTATGGCTTTTGTAAAACAACGGGCTGTGACTTTACGTTTTATCGAGCTGATGCAAACCGGTGATAACAACACGTTTTTTGCCCGTCAGCATCTGTCGGGCGACAGCATTAAACAACAGTTATTGGCATCAGGCTGGATGTTGGCGGCCAAAGACGCGCACGCCGGGCCTGCACAGGAATTTTTTCACCCGCAGCATCAGGGTGGCATTGGCCTTATCATGCCTTACAGCAAAGATTTTTGCGCCGACTGCAACAGACTCAGAGTGTCCAGCAAAGGCGATTTGTTTTTATGCCTTTTTACCGAACAACACCGCAGTTTACGCCATTTGCTGGCACAGGACGAGCCAGAACTGGTCCGGCAATTTCTGCAGCACAGTTTGTCCTTTAAAAGCGTCAGCCACGCACTTACCGAACAAAAAACCGGGGCCACCCGCCATCTGGCAATGATTGGCGGTTAAGTCTTTTTTACGGTCACAGTGACAGCAGCGGATTTTTATATGCAATACGTAAAACCAACACAGCAGCCAGTAACAGCGGCGTTTTATAGCGCTATTATTCTGGCCGGTGGCAAATCAAGCCGGATGGGACAAGATAAAGCGCTGTTAACCCTTGGCGGCGAAACCCAGCTCAGCCGCACCGTGGCACTCGCCAAAGCGGCCGGTTGCGACCAGATTTTAATCAGCCGAAATCAGTCCGGTTTTATTTATGATATTTATCCGGATTGCGGACCCCTTTCAGGGATTCAGGCGGCTTTGCTGCATGTGCGCGCCAGCAGTTGCCTAGTATTAACCATAGATACACCGCTTTTGAATGCGCAGCTGATTAACCAGTTGTTACTACATCGCTGCGCCTGCTTTTCCGGCTCGCCACTGCCTGCGGTAATACCCAACAATACTGAAGTGAAACAATGGCTTGCTACGCAGTTGCAGCAGCAACAACGCTTGTCGGTGGCGGCATTGTTACAGCAATTTTCGGCGGTAGAGCTGTCCTGCAGCAACCCCCAGGCACTTCTTAATACCAATACCCCGGCGCAATGGCAACAAGCCCAAACCTGCTTTTTGCAAAATGCACAATCAGCAGATCCAGCGCAGCACAACATTGTTCAGGAGCACAGCCGTTATGGCCAAAACTGCTAAAACCTTTCAGAGCCTGCCGGTGGCGGTATTAACCATTTCTAACCGCCATAACAGCAGCACCGACAGCAGCGGCGATTTACTTTGCCATTTGTTATCAACAGCCGGCCATCAGTTGGTGCATCGCGCCATAGTGCCGTCCAGTATCTATCAGATCCGCGCTGCGGTATCGTCACTGATTGCAGATACTTACTGTCAGGTGATTTTGACGAACGGTGGCACTGGTTTTTCGCCCGATAACCACACGGTACCAGCATTGCGGGTGCTTTTTGACAACGAAGTGGCGGGTTTTGGTGAATTGTTCCGCCATTTATCTTTTAAAACTATTGGCAGTTCAGCTTTGCAATCCAATGCAGTGGCA
>JAYRUI010000034.1:0-12980 GCA_041919175.1 Rheinheimera sp.
CAAAGCAAAATGTACACCTCGCTGAATAACTACGACGGTGCCCATTTATCGGACGCTCAGAGCGCTTATTGGAAAATTGATGCGTCGGTCAAACTGATGCCGGCCAGTGGTGACTGGTATCTGGAAGCTTATGGCTCCAACCTGACTGACGAAATAGTGCGTAACGCCAACTACTTCCAGTTCCGCGATGGTTTTATCCGCTCGACTTACAACCCGCCACGGATGTTTGGTGTGCGTTTTGGCTATGACTTTTAAGTTGCTGCAATAACTGAGGGCCACTTGCGGGTTCCGGGTAGTTTGTTGCTTGCAGCAACTGGCCGGATCCCTGTGTCTGGAACAATGGCATGGCTGATTTATAAACAGACTGGTTGCCAGAGAAAAAGCAGACATTGAACTGAGGTTTGTGTGATTAAAACTGAGCTTAATCACAAAGGTTAACAACGGGTGCGATGTAGCAGCGTATTGGCTATGCGATGAGCCGGTACGCTGCTTTTTTTAGCCTTCATCCTTGATGTTGCAGGGGGGTTGGCAGCCTTCATTCGCCCTGGTCACATAGGCTGACTATGCTCCCAGGGTCTTCTTCAGTTGCCGCCTACCTGCATCGTCAATGATTTTGGCTATAGATTTGGTGATAAAACGCCGGATCAACCTTTTAAAAATTCAGGAGCCAATGCCAGCTCGTCGTTTTTATTGACGCCAACACCACGGTCAATCACGTTTTTGGCAATTTGTTTGGCTTCATCCAACGAATGCATTTCGTAAGTACCACATTGATAGACATTCAGCTCAGGAATTTCAGACTGTTGCTGCACAGTGAGCACATCGGCCATGGCTGCTTTCCAGCTATCGGCGACACGCTGTTCGTCCGGCGTGCCAATTAAGCTCATATAAAAACCGGTGCGACAGCCCATAGGGGAAATATCAATGATCTCCACACCATTGCCATTTAAATGATCGCGCATAAAGCCGGCGAATAAATGCTCCAGCGTATGAATACCTTTTTCTGACAGAATTTCCTGATTCGGTACACAAAAACGCAGGTCAAACACTGTGATGGCATCGCCTTTTGGCGTGGTCATGGTTTTGGCAACCCGTACGGCAGGCGCTTTCATAATGGTATGGTCAACGGTAAAGCTATCGAGTAATGGCATGAGCAGCATTCCAGAAAAATTAAAAAACAGATAAAAAGATTATACCCAGCTACGTCAGCACAGGCGAACTGGTTTTGCTATTTTCCGCTATCCCGGCACTTAACGGGCTGTTCATGGCTGAAAAAACAACTTTTCATGCCAATTCTTAAAAAAATTTGCAGGAATAACCTTGAATCGATCAGGGATTAACCCCATTAACCGGTCAACACAATTTTAATTGTTCGAATTTAAGAGCGGAGTACATCATGGGTAGAATTATTGGTATTGACTTAGGTACAACAAACAGCTGTGTGGCCATTTTAGATGGTGACCAACCTCGCGTTATCGAGAACGCTGAAGGTACCAGAACGACACCTTCTATCATTGCTTATGCGGAAGACGGTGAAGTATTAGTTGGTCAGCCAGCTAAACGTCAGGCGGTTACCAACCCAAAAAATACTTTATTTGCTATTAAACGTTTAATCGGCCGTCGTTTTGAAGACGCTGAAGTACAACGTGACATCAAAATCATGCCTTACCAGATTGTCAAAGCAGACAATGGTGACGCCTGGGTTGAAGTCAAAGGCAAAAAATTAGCAGCACCACAAATTTCTGCTGAAGTGCTGAAAAAAATGAAAAAGACTGCTGAAGACTATCTGGGCGAACCAGTGACTGAAGCTGTTATCACAGTACCAGCGTACTTCAACGATGCACAACGTCAGGCCACTAAAGATGCCGGTCGTATTGCTGGTTTAGAAGTAAAACGTATTATCAACGAGCCAACAGCTGCAGCATTAGCCTACGGCATGGACAAGAAAAAAGGCGACACCAAAGTTGCGGTTTATGACTTGGGTGGTGGTACTTTTGATATCTCGATCATCGAAATTGATGACGTTGACGGCGAACAAACTTTTGAAGTGTTATCAACCAATGGTGACACCCACTTAGGTGGTGAAGACTTCGACTCACGCGTCATTAACTACCTGGTAGACGAGTTCAAAAAAGAGCAGGGTATTGACCTGCGTAACGACCCACTGGCGATGCAACGCTTAAAAGAAGCGGGCGAAAAAGCCAAAATCGAACTGTCGTCTGCTTCTCAGACTGAAGTGAACCTGCCGTATATCACTGCTGATGCCACAGGTCCAAAACACTTAAACATCAAAGTAACCCGCGCTAAGCTGGAATCTTTGGTAGAAGACTTAATTCAGCGCACTATTGAGCCGCTGAAACAAGCCTTAAAAGACGCAGGTTTGTCTGTTGGCGACATCAACGACATTATTCTGGTGGGCGGTCAAACGCGGATGCCAAAAGTACAGGAAGCTGTAACAGCTTTCTTTGGCAAAGAACCACGTAAAGACGTGAACCCGGACGAAGCTGTTGCCGTTGGTGCTGCGATTCAGGGCGCGGTATTGTCTGGTGATGTGACTGACGTCTTACTGTTAGACGTAACCCCACTGTCTTTAGGTATCGAGACGATGGGCAGCGTGATGACAGCGCTGATTGAGAAAAACACGACTATTCCAACCAAGAAGTCGCAAACTTTCTCAACAGCAGATGACAACCAGTCCGCCGTGACTATTCACGTGCTGCAAGGTGAGCGTAAACAGGCTTCTGCCAACAAGTCCTTGGGTCAGTTTAACTTAGAAGGTATTCGCCCGGCCCGCCGTGGTGAACCACAAATCGAAGTAACTTTCGATTTAGACGCCGACGGTATTTTGCATGTGTCTGCCAAAGACAAAGACACCGGCAAAGAGCAGAAGATCACCATCAAAGCTTCTTCAGGTTTAACGGATGAAGAAGTTGAACGTATGGTACGTGATGCTGAACTGAACGCTGAAGAAGACAAAAAGTTTGAAGAGTTAGTGCAAACGCGCAACCAGGCTGACGCTTTAGTGCATGCAACCCGCAAGCAGGTGGAAGAAGCAGGTGCCAACTTAGCAACTAACGACAAACAAGAAATTGAAGCTGCTATCAGCGCGCTGGAAAGCGTGATTAAAGGTAGCGACAAAGCTGAAATCGAAGCCAAAACTCAGGCCTTACTGCAAGCAGCACAAAAACTGCAAGCTGCTGGTGAACAAGGTCAGGCCAACCCGGGTTCGGCTGACAATGCCAAAAACGCCGGCGACGACGTGGTCGACGCTGAGTTTGAAGAAGTTAAAGACAAATAATATTTGTCTGGTGGAGACCGCTGCTTTAAGCTGCGGTTTTTCGCGAGTTAGTCAGAGTTCACATACTCTGGGATAGCGACCGCTCTTGCGGTCGCTTCTCTATCCGCTCACACAACCTTGAAGCAGCATTATGTCAAAGCGTGATTATTATGAAGTGCTCGGTGTTGCCAAAGGCGCCGACGACAAAGAAATCAAAAAGGCTTACAAGCGCCTCGCGATGAAATATCACCCTGATCGCACTCAGGGTGATAAAGCGATGGAAGAGAAATTTAAAGAAGTCCAGGAAGCGTACGAAATTCTGTCGGATGAGCAGAAAAAAGCCGCTTACGACCAATATGGCCATGCCGGTGTGGATCCAAACCGCGGCGCTGGCGGTTTTGGTGGCGGTGGTGCTGATTTCGGCGACATTTTTGGCGACGTATTCGGCGACATTTTTGGTGGCGGCCGTCGTGGTGGTGGTCAGTCGCGCGCACAGCGTGGCTCTGACTTACGCTACAACCTGGAAATGGGTTTAGAAGACGCGGTACGCGGCAAGTCGGTCGACATTAAGGTGCCAACCTGGGTCGGTTGTGACAGCTGTGACGGTTCAGGCGCGAAAAAAGGCACTCAGGCCAAGTCGTGCCCAACCTGTCATGGTGCAGGTCAGGTGACGATGCGTCAGGGCTTTTTTGCCGTGCAACAAACTTGTCCTACCTGTAATGGCCGCGGCAAAATTATTCCGGATCCATGCAGCAAATGTCATGGTGACGGCCGTGTCGAAAAAACCAAAACGCTGGCCGTTAAAATTCCGGCCGGTGTTGACACGGGCGACCGTATCCGTTTAACCGGTGAAGGTGAAGCGGGTATGCACGGTGCGCCGTCGGGCGATTTGTATGTGCAGGTGCATGTCAAAGATCACCCGATTTTTGTGCGCGACGGCAACAACCTGTCTTGTGAAGTGCCCATCAGTTTTAGCATTGCCGCTTTAGGCGGTGAAATTGATGTGCCGACGCTGGATGGTCGTGTGAAGCTGAAAATACCGGCTGAAACCCAAACCGATAAAATGTTCCGTTTGCGTGGCAAAGGCGTGCAGTCGGTACGGGGTGGTGGTGTCGGCGATTTAGTCTGTAAAGTCGTGGTGGAAACACCGGTGAACTTATCAGACAAACAAAAAGACTTGCTGCGTCAGCTGGATGAAAGCTGGGGCGGTGAAAGCGAAGCGCGGCACAGACCAAAATCTAAAGGCTTTTTTGATGGTGTGAAAAAGTTTTTTGATGATTTAACAGGTTAATACCAAAACACCGCCAGCTTCTGCTGGCGGTTTTGTTTTAAGCTGTTGTTTATAAATGTTGTTTTCAGAATTTGTTAAATACAGTTTTCAGTTACCGTTCATCTGGCAAGGGTTAAAAAACAGCTTTTAGTCCGGCGCAGTTGCCATGACACTGAACCCGGATGCATCGCAGCGGTTTTTTCCTGCTTTATATTCAATAATCTGATCATCACCGGATTTAGATCTTTAACCCGAACCATAAAAACACAGAAGGGAGCCTCATGTTCACAGTGTCCAAATCAAGGTTAAAACAACTGTCTCTCAGCACTCTGGCGTTATTGATGCTGGGCTCTTGCGCTGAGTCGCCAACAGGGCGGCCGCAGCTGATGTTGTTTGACAATAGTCAGGTGAGCCAACTGGGCATTCAGACCTTTGAAGAGCTGAAAACCAAAACGCCGATCAGTAAAGATAAAAAAGCCAATCAGTATGTGCAGTGTGTGGCGCAGGCCGTGCTCAAAGTAACACCACAAAAATACCAGGCCAATCCATGGGAAATTGTGGTGTTTGAAAGCGATCAGGTGAACGCTTTTGCGTTGCCTGGCGGCAAAATTGGCGTTTACACAGGTTTATTGCTGGTGGCAGAAAACCAGCATCAGCTGGCAGCGGTGATAGGCCACGAAATTGCCCACGTGATGGCGGGCCATTCGAACGAGCGGTTATCCAGTAATCAGGCAGTGCAGGCCACCCTGGGTGTTGCGGATGTAGCGCTGAGCGCGATGAACACCCGCTACAAAGCCGAGCTTTCCAGCGCCTTTGGTTTGGGGGCTCAGGTGGGCATTGTCTTACCTTTTAGCCGGGTGCATGAAACCGAAGCCGATGTGATAGGGTTGGACTTAATGGCCAAAGCCGGTTTTGAACCGGAGCAATCGGTGAAGCTTTGGCAAAACATGGCCAAACAAGGCAGTGGTGGCACACCACAAATTTTATCCAGCCACCCGGTGCCGGAAAACCGCATTAAAAAATTGCAAAAAGATATGCCGGCAGCTTTAGCTGCTTATCAAAGCAGACAAGCCCAAGGCAACTTGCCACGTTGTAACCGCTAGTGTTGATAAAAGCCGAAGTGGCGGGAGTGGTGTAACACCATCAACAGCCGAAGCGGTGAAAAGATGAAAGCCGCAACAGCGCAATAAAAAAACCGGCCATTGCCGGTTTTTTTTTATGAAACGGAATCTTAGACAGCAGCCGATTTTACCGCCTGATGTTTACTCAGCAGCACGGCCACCACAGCCACCACCGCCAGAATTAAACAATAATAACTCTGTGTGACCACTTCCCAGGGCGACAGTGAAAAACTGGCCCCCAATAACAGCGCCTGAGCACCATAAGGCACCAGACCCTGACTAATACAGGAAAAAATATCCAGCAAGCTGGCGCTGCGTTTAGGGCTGATATTATTGTGTTCGGCTAAGTCTTTACTGACATCGGCAGCTATCACTATGGCAACGGTATTATTGGCAATACACAGGTTGCTGATAAATACCAAAGCGGCAATCGCCAGTTGTTGTGCTTTGTTACCGGCCAGCGTCAGCTTGCCCGCCAAAGCGGCAATATGGCTTGCTATCCAGCTTAAACCGCCTTGTTGTTTCACAAATTCACCCAGGGCGCCAACAAACATCGACAACAGGAAAATTTCCTGCATGCTGCCAAAGCCTTTAAATATATCTTTGCCAAGGTTGGCCAGCTGATAGTCGGCAAAAAACACGCCCTGCAGCGCAGCCAATACAATACCCAGTAACAGCACCGCAAACACATTCATACCGGCCACAGCTAACACCAGAATGGCGGCATATGGCAACACACCGGTCCAGCTGAAATCTTTTACTGTTACAGCCGTATCTGTGCTGGCAAGGCTGGAAAAAAGCACTAACGTAATCAGCGCAGCCGGCATGGCAATTTTAAAGTTTTCGCGGAATTTATCTTTCATTTCCGCACCCTGAGTGCGGGTGGCTGCAATAGTGGTGTCGGAAATAATCGACAGGTTGTCACCAAACATAGCGCCGCTTAATAAAGCGCCGGCAACCAAAGCAGGTTCCAACCCGGCTTGCTTTGATAAACCCACAGCAATTGGTGCTAAAGCACCAATAGTGCCCATCGAAGTGCCCATGGCAGTTGCGACCACTGCCGAAATTACAAACAAACCTGGCAATAACAAACTGGCAGGAACCAGGCTTAAACCGGCATTGACCACCGCATCAACACCACCGCTGGCCTGAGCTACAGCGGCAAAAGCACCGGCCAGCAGGTAAATAATACACATGGTAATAATGTTGCTGTTACCGGCACCTTTCACCAGCACATCAATACCTTGCGCCAAAGGCGCGCGGTTTAACCACACAGCCAGCACTAAAGCCGGAATAATGGCAACAGGCCCGGGTAACTGATAAAACGCATAAGCAACACCCTGACTCTGTAAATACAGGCCGGTGCCTAAAAATAACAATACAAACAACAACAAGGGCAATAACGACAATTTTGCCTGTTGTCGGCTGGCTGCATTCATGGTGGGTCTCCATCAAAATCGGCATGCGCCTGTTAGTCATTTAAGTGACAGTTATTTATAGCGCATATAACGCTGGGGAATATATAGACGTCCAGAAGGCCTGTCAAATAACTTTATGTTATGACTTAAAGCATCTTTAATTTAGTTATTGCTGAATAAAGGCGGTGAACAGGTTGAATTTACCCAATAAGCCGCCATATCCAGAATCTAACTGCTGCTTTTCTGCGTATACAAAGCAGTTTTTCGTCAGCCTGAAGGCTTTTACCTGTTGCTTAGCACACGGAGTTTTTATGTTTAACTTTTCTTATCAGAACCCAACCCGGATAGTGTTTGGCGAAGGCCAAATTAGTCAGCTCGCCACTTTAGTGCCTAAAGGCAGCAAAGTTCTGCTGACTTATGGTGGGGGTTCAATCAAACACAATGGCGTGTATCAACAAGTGATGCAAGCATTAGATGGCTTTGAAGTTATTGAATTTTCAGGTATTGAGCCTAACCCTTCTTTTGAGACTTTGTTAAAAGCTGTGGATATTGTCAAAACCCAGGGCATTAACTACTTATTGCCTGTTGGCGGCGGCAGTGTGGTCGACGGCACCAAATTTATCGCGGCTGCTGCGCTTTTTCAGGGCGATCCATGGGACATTCTGGCCAAGCGTGCGCCAATCAGTGCTGCGTTGCCGTTAGGCTGTGTCCTCACTTTACCGGCAACAGGCACTGAAAGTAACGGTAACTCAGTGGTGACCCGCTATAGCACTCAGGAAAAGTTATCCTTTGCCAGCCCGCTGGTGTATCCGCAGTTTGCCGTGCTGGACCCAACTGTCACTTACAGCCTGCCGCCAAAACAAGTGGCCAACGGCGTGGTGGATGCATTTGTGCACGTGATGGAACAATATATGACCTATCCGGTGAATGCGGCTGTGCAGGACAGATTTGCCGAAGGTTTATTGTTAACGCTGATAGAGCAGGGGCCTTTGGCACTGAAAGACCCGCACAATTACGACGTGCGCGCCAATGTGATGTGGGCCGCAACTATGGCGCTGAACGGCCTGATTGGCCAGGGCGTGCCGCAAGACTGGGCCACCCATATGATTGGCCATGAGCTGACTGCTTTATACGGACTGGATCACGCTCAGACTTTGGCCGTTGTATTACCTGCATTGTTGCAGCAACAACGCAGTCAAAAACGCGAAAAACTAATTCAGTACGGTAAAAGGATGTTTAACCTGCAACATACCGACGAAGAACGTTTAATTGACGAAACTATCGCGCACACCAGAGCTTTTTTTGAGCAAATGGGCGTGCCAACGCGAATGGCCGATTATGGGATCAAGGCCGATGCCGTGGACGCTTTAGTCGCCAAACTGGAGCAACATAAAATGCTGAAGCTGGGTGAGCATGGTGATATCACGCTGGATGTGTCACGTAAAATTCTGACCGCAGCGCTTTAAACCCGCATTGCTTTAAACCAGAATTGTTTGAAGCCCGGCGCGCAAAACGCCAGGCGCTTTAAGCTGCAAGAGGTTTTCATTAAAAAGCGCTTAAAAATACTTTAAACGAAAGCCAACAAAAAGCCGGTTGAGTGTAAACAAAACCGGCTTTTGCTTTTGGGCTGGTCAGGCGATGAGTTCAGACGTTATCATAACGCCCTCTTTGGGCAGCCGGGCATATAGACGATGAGTTCAGCCGCAGTACCTTGTTTAGTTGTGTTGGCAGCCGGTATGGGCAGTCGTTTTGGTGGCGATAAACAGCTTGCCGTCTTAGGTAACACAGGCCGGACTCTTTTGCATTTTAGTGCCATGGACGCTTATCAGGCCGGTGTGCGCAAGCTGGTGCTGGTGATCCGCGCTGAGCTCGCTACTGCGCTGCAACAACAAGTGCTGATACATTTACCCGCTGATTTAAAAGTGGTTTTGGTTGTTCAAAACCCAGCCGATCTGCCAAATGGCATCAGTGCAGACCCACGGCAAAAACCATGGGGCACGGCGCATGCACTTTGGTGTGCCCGCAGCGCCGTTGCCAATAACCCGATGATAGTGATCAACGCTGATGATTATTATGGTGCCAAAGCCATGCAGTTACTGGTACAGCATTTTTCGAATACAACACCGGATTGGGCTATGGTGGCTTTTCCTTTAGCACGCACTTTGTCGGCACACGGTGGCGTAAACCGGGGTGTATGTGTGGTGGCGCAAAGTTACTTAAAGTCTGTTGAAGAATATTGTCAGATAACCCGGCAAAATACGTTGACCCTGCTCGGTATGAACAGCCAGGGTCACCCCGTGCAGCTTGCACCGGATGCGCCGGTTTCGATGAATATCTGGGGTTTCAGCGCTGCCATTATGCAGCAGCTGGAACAGGCATTAACTGCTTTTTTTCAGGCAAAACCCGACGATAAAACAGAATGTTATTTGCCAGCTGTTGTGGATAAAGCATTAAAGCAAACCCAGCGGCTTCAGGTTTATATGTCGGATGAAGCCTGGTTTGGCGTTACTTATCCGGCTGATTTGCCGGAAATTGTTGAACATTTTCAAACAAAACAACAAGAGGCAGGCCACAACCTGCACATTTGATAGCACTATTGATTGGAATGACTGTAATGACTCAAAGCGCTTCTGCTTTTGCACAGACTTTGCCTGTGCCACATCCGCTGGTCACAGCACAGGTATTGCAGGCTTATCAACTGCCGGCTGACACTGAAATTCTGCCTTTTGGCAACGGCCATATTAATCAGACGTTTTTATTAAAAGCCGCTGACCGCAAGCTGATTTTGCAACAAATTAACACTGCTATTTTTCCATCGCCGGCAGATTTAGTGCAAAACGCCTTAAAAATTGAACAGCATTTACTGAGCAAACAACAACTAGGTTTGTATCCGCTTGAAATACTGCGCCAGCAAGCTAAAGCTGATGGCAGTTATCTGGCAGGCCAGGCACAGGATTTACGCGCGCTGCAATTTATAGCAAACGGCAGTAGTATTGAAGTGGTAGAAAAGCCACAACAGGCTTTTGCCGCCGCCCTGACTTTTGGCCAATTTGCCGCAGCTCTGGCCGATTTTGATGCCAAATCGCTGGTGACAGTGCTGCCGGACTTTCATAACCTCGGTATGCGGTTCTCGCAATTAAAACAAGCTGTGACTCACAACGCGGTTGGTCGGTTAACAGACTGTCAGGCGCTGGTTGATTTTTGCCTGGCGCAGCAACATCTGGTGGCTGAACTTGAACAACTTTGCCAGCAACTGCCGCTGCGTGTTTGCCATAACGATACCAAAATCAATAACATGCTGTATTCAGAGCAGCAGCAACGTGGCATCGCCGCTATTGATTTGGACACCTGTATGCCGGGCTACTGGTTATTTGATTTTGGCGATATGGTGCGCACCTGCTGCTCACCTGAGCCGGAAGATTCGTTAAATACTGCTGCTGTCAAAATCCGCCCTGAGATTTTTAAAGCTTTGGCCGAAGGGTATTTAACGGGCTTAGCCGGTGTTATCACCCAGGCTGAACAACAAAGTTTATTGCTGGGTGCCAAAATCATGTGCCTGATGATTGGTGTCCGTTTTTTGACGGATCACCTCAATGGCGATGTGTATTTTGCGGTGAAACGCGATAATCACAATCTGCAAAGGGCAAACAATCAAATTCGTTTGTATCAGGATTTGTTAGAGCAACAAACTGAACTGGCGGCTTATTTAGGCTAACGATGCAAGTTAGCCCGGTGTGCTAAGTGGCTAAACCGACGAGCGAAGCCAAAACGGCGTTTTGCCCCCCAAGCCGGGCTAATGGATAAAAGACAGGTTTCGCCCTGTTTATATTGCAAAACAAAAAGGTAATCGCATGACAACTTTAGGTATTTTTGGCGCCAATGGCCGGATGGGACGCGCTTTGGTCACAGTGGCCGCTGAGCAAAAACTCAATCTTACTCAGGCAACAGTGCGTCAGGGCTCAACTCTGATTGGCGCCGATGCCGGTGAACTGGCAGGTTGTGGCAAGTTGGGGTTGGCACTTAGCGAAACCTGTTTAAATTCGGTGCAACAAGCCGACGTCTGGGTTGATTTTACGATGCCCGAAGCCATGCTGGCACAGCTTGAATTGGCAGTGCTGGCGAAAAAAGCCATGGTGATTGGCGTGACAGGGCTATCCGATGAACAGTACGCTAAGGTAAAAGCTGCAAGTGAGCATATTCCAGTGGTATGGGCGCCCAATATGAGTGTGGGGGTCAACCTGTTGCTGCATCTGGTGCAAACCGCTGCCAAAGTAATGGGGCAAAGTGCTGATATCGAAATTATTGAAGCGCACCATCGATTTAAAAAAGATGCGCCAAGTGGCACTGCACTCGCCATTGGTAACAGTATTGCCAAAGCCATAGGCCGTGATTTAAGTCAGTGTGCCGTGTATGGCCGTGAAGGCATCACAGGTGAGCGCGATCAGCAAACCATAGGTTTTGCTACAGTGCGTGGTGGCGACATTATTGGTGACCACACGGCACTTTTTGCTGATCTTGGCGAAAGATTGGAAATCACGCATAAAGCGTCGAGTCGCAGCACTTTTGCCCAGGGCGCTTTGCGTGCAGCTCTTTGGTTGCAAAATAAACAACCAGGACTTTATTCTATGCAGCAAGTGCTTGGTTTGGCCGACTTAGCTTAGATTTTCGGGGCATTCTTCGCAAAATTGCTGCAAAACCGTTATTTTTATAATTTTTCAAAAAAGGATTAGACCAAATCCAGCAAATAGCCTAAAATACGGCGGTTTGCCTGAAGGGTCTGTTGGTCGCTGTTTATTGGTGAATTAATTCATCAGTAAGCTGAATGCAACAGCCAAAGCGCAATAAAGAGTACACAATTTTGGGTCAGAACGGGTTGTAAAACATTGTCAGTTTTCGCCCGTTTTTTGCTGTTTGGAGGTTACCTTGACTAAGTCCGCCCTGCTCGTACTGGAAGACGGCACCGTATTTCGCGGTACAGCCATTGGCGCTGAAGGTTTTTCTGTTGGTGAAGTCGTGTTTAACACTTCAATGACAGGATATCAGGAAATTTTGACCGATCCTTCGTATGCTGAGCAAATGGTCACGCTGACCTATCCTCACATTGGTAATACCGGCACCAATGATGAAGATGAAGAATCCGGTAAAGTTTGGGCCAAGGGCCTGATTATTCGTGACCTTCCTCTTCTTGCCAGCAATTTCCGCAATCAACGTTCCCTTAGTCAATATCTTCAAGACCACAACATTCTCGGCATCGCCGACATCGACACCCGTAAGTTAACCCGCATCCTGCGTGAAAAAGGCGCTCAAAACGGCTGTTTAATGGCTGGCGACATTGACGAAGCCAAAGCATTAGAGCTGGCGCGCAGTTTCCCTGGGCTGTCGGGCATGGATTTAGCCAAAGAAGTGACAGTCACCGAAGCTTACCAGTGGACCGAAGGCAGCTGGAAATTAGGCCTGGGTCATCAAAAAGCGCCTGAGTCTAAGTTTCACGTAGTTGCTTACGATTTTGGTGTGAAACGCAATATTTTACGTATGTTGGTAGACCGCGGTTGTAAATTAACTGTAGTTCCGGCCAAAACATCAGCGGCCGAAGTGCTGGCGATGAACCCGGATGGCATCTTTTTATCCAACGGCCCTGGCGACCCGGCACCTTGTGATTACGCTATCACTGCCATCGAAGAGTTCCTGAAAACTGACATTCCGGTGTTTGGTATTTGTTTAGGCCACCAGTTATTAGCGCTGGCGAGCGGTGCCAAAACCTTAAAAATGAAATTTGGCCACCACGGTGGTAACCACCCGGTGCAGAATCTGGACAGCAAAAAGGTGCTGATCACAGCGCAGAACCACGGTTTTGCCGTGGATGAAGCGACAATGCCAGCCAATTTGCGCGCCAC
>JAYRUI010000035.1:0-11352 GCA_041919175.1 Rheinheimera sp.
CTCAGCAGCAGTAATACAAATGACGGGCGATGTGCATGCCACAATAAAGATATATCGCTAAATTTCACCGCAAAAAAAAACAATACATATATTTAACATTTTGTGAAATACAAAACCATTGCAGCTCCGTATGTTTAGCCGCTAATAAACATAATACAGTGCATCACAATTGGGCTGGTATGTATCTGTCATTTACAACAATAAAAATAACAGCAGCGCAAAAACCACTTTAGACAACAATAATAAAACCACCTGCTGTAGCGGTGGTTTTAAATAAGCCATAAAAAAAACGGGCCATTAGGCCCGTTTTTATACAAGATTACTAATTACTTCTGAGTAACTGGTGAATCGTTGTTTACGATTGCGCGCTCTGAAGTTGTGTTATCAACATAAGCAGAGTACACAGATACGCCTTCTGCTTTCACGTCCGTGATTAAACGGATTGCAACAGTACCATTTACGAATGGAGTTGCAGCAGCAGCCATTGCAGTGCGCAGTGGGCCAGCCAGTTTAGCAGTAGCTTTCGGGTAAGCAGTACCAACAGCTTTGTTAGTCAGGATCTTCACTGACTTACCAGCTGCATCAGTTGCCCATACGTCAGCATAGATAGTACCAGTTTGTGAACCAGTGTTAGTCAGGTTGATTACCTGGCTGAACGTCTTCTCACCTACAGTACCGTATACCATGTATGGAACAGTGATGTTAGAACCGTTTACAGTCCACTCACCAGCGTCAACAGTTGGCAGAGCCATAGTGCTGCCAGTGCCGTAAGCCTGGTTTACGTCCAGAGTGAACGTAGTTGGGCTAACAGAAACTGAATCCGAACCTTGGTCGATGTCCAGAGTTAAAGCAACAGCAGTAGTAGCAGCATCACAAACGAAAATCAGTGAAGAAGCAGTGATAGTAGTATCACCAACTTGAGCACCACCAGTACAACCTACAGTAGCAACTGATTCATCAATAGCCCAAGAGAAATCACCTTTCAGAGTAAAAGTAGTGTTCAGCTTGGCAACAGCACCAGTATCAGCACGGCTTGTTACTGTCAGGTTCAGAGTATCAGCAGTTGCACCGCCGTCGAACTCTAAACGGTCTTCAGCGACATCTAATACACCGTCAAATTTGTTAGTAGCTGTAGGAGCTGTAACTGTAACAGCGAACTGGTCACGAACGTTGAACAATGCACCGTAAGTCAGGTCAGTTGCAGTAGCACCAACAAAATAATCAACTGGAGTATCTAATGCAGAACCAGTGTTACCGATAGTAGCAGAGTAAGTTGCATTTACTTTACCCAAAGCAACTACGTCAGCAGATTTGAAAACCAGAGCAGTGCTTGTCAAATGCACAGCATCAGCAGCACCAAAACGCAGGAAACCGTGAACAGCACCAGCACCAGCAACTTCAGTTACACGGTAAGTTGCAGAGGTACCGTCTTGAGCGATACGACCTAAAGTGATGCGGTTAGCTGGAGCTGTAGCATCTGCAGCACCTACAACTGAACTCAGAGTCAGGGGAGCAGATTTCAGGCCACCAGTTACGTTGATTTTGATGGTATCGCCTACAGCGTAAGCAGCTTCCAGCTTAACCAGCACTGGCGAAGCAGTCAGGTCACCAGTTACTGAACCTTGCTTAGAAATATTTGTAACTGCAGTAGTTACGTCAGCTGCGAAGGCCGAGAAGCCGAAGCCGGCTAATGCTGCAGCTACGAGAGTCTTTTTGAACATTGTCTTCATTAGAACATTCTCCAATTTCATGAAATTGAAACTTATCGGCATCTTGCCTTAGTTTCTTGTTTTATAAAGAAGCTGGGGCAACCCAATTTCTAACCCACATTCTATTACCGCGACAGAGATTGTCAACGATAAATTTTTAAAAAACCTCAAGAAAATCACACTAACTTGATTAGAAGTTAGTCGGTTAGTCGTAATAACGACATTTGCTCGCTTAGCTTATCACTGATCGCCTGCCACTGAGTAGTGTTATCTAAAACTTTTGGTGTTATCAAGATAATAAGTTCGGTTTTAGTCACGCTATCTTTTTCACTTTGAAAGAGTTTGCCTAAAACAGGCAAGTCAGCCAAAAAAGGCACCTTAGTGTGTGATTTGGTATTATTTTCCGACATTAAACCGCCCAGTAAAATACTTTGACCACTTTGCGCTATTACTTCTGTTTTAATGCTGCGTTCAAAAATAGACGGACTGCCTGCAACCTGTACACCACCATCCTGCGTGTTAGAAATTTTCTGCTCTATCGCCATCACTACCAGCCCCTGGGCACTGATAGTTGGCGTCACAGAAAATTCCACACCGGTTTTGCGATAAATAACTGAGGTGCTTTCAGTCTCTGTACCCGGGTTGACTGTTGTGGTGCCTACGGTTGGAATATCGGAACCCACCCCAATCACCGCATTAACGCCATCACGCACCACTATCGAAGGGCTGGATAATAAATTCACTCTGCTGTCAGTAGCTGTCAGTTGAGCGATGATTTTATCCAGGCCATTGTTGTAACCAAGGTTCAGACCACCAATTTTGCTTACACCTAATGCACCTGAAGTACCATAACCCAACATGCCATTACGGATAGCAAATTCAACGCCCATAGCAAATTCGTCGGTTAAAGTAACTTCGGCAATCGTTGCTTCCAGCAAAATTTGTTTTGGCATGACATCCAGCCTTTTTACCATAGGTAAAATACTTTGATATTTTTTGCCTGTGGTATAAAAAATGATGGAATTAGAGCGGCTATCCACTGTCATCATTAAATCTTCAGTACTGATTTGCATGTCTGCGCCGCCCTGAGCGCCGGCGCCTGGCCGCACATTGGCACTGTTTGCTGGAGCATTAGGTGTATTCATTGCAGCCGGCTGAGCGGACTGGGTATCACGGGTTTGATTGGCAGTGCCTTGCTGCTGACCAAACAAAGCGCCGACCGACGCACCTAAATCGCTGGCTCTGGCATAACGCGGGTGGTAAATAAAGTAACTGCGGGCGCTGCCCTGGCTGGGTTGATCCAGTTTATTGGCCCAAAATTGCACACGTTCAATATAAAGTTCATCGGCGGCAAAAAGTGCAACAGCACCAATTTGTTCTAACGGCACCAACACCATATTTCTGTTGCCTGCTTTACCAATATCAACAGGTAAACCTTCGCTCAGTAGCAGCTCGTTGAGTTGTTTGACGAACTCTTCCACAGAGATATAAGTTAAACGTAACAAACCAACGTGTTTGCCGCGCGCTGCGGGGGCATCAAGAATATTCAATAAATCAAGGGCGCGGAGAATTTCGGTACGTTCACCCTGAATCGAATAGGCACTTTGGCCCTGCACTTCTTCAACTCTGGTGTTGGTCAGTTCAGTGAGTACACGTTCAACAGACAAATCGCGGTTATATAACACCGGAACTATCTGGGTAATATTGCCCGGCATCTGCGGCACATCATCAGCTTTGCGGCCAAAACCCAGTGCAATGCTGGACGTTTTCGCCTGCTCTGCTTTGTGGATATAAAAAACATCATCCCGTTCGGTAATAGCAACCTGCTTGTCAGCCAGAATTTGCATGACCATGGTAAATAGTTTTCTTTCGCCTACCGGCGTCTGAACTTGCAAACTCACTTTTTGACTTGCTGCCGCTACATCATCCGCTATCACATAATTTACTTTCAGCAGATCACCAAAAACCAGGTGAATAAAGGCTGCTAACTCCATGTTTTCGGCGGCAAGTTCAAGTTCACCTTGCTGGCTGAATTTACTGGTTAAATCCATTTGGCCAGCAAAACGTTTTTGTTGTTGCTGCAAAGGCGTCAAAGACTGATAACCAAGGGTGCCGGTATTTTCCATTTCAGCCAACAGCGGCTGATTTGCTTCGGTTGGAATATCAGCCCCTTTTGCAATTCTGGATTGCTGCACTGAAAACGTTTTTTGATCAGAACTGACACAGCTGCTAAGACAAAACGTAAGAGCTACAGTAACCGCAATGCGGCCACGGCGACTCGTTAAATCTGGGATCAAAAAACTCATAAGGACTCTCTTTCCTGTGAACTTACATTGTCAAACAAACGCAGCTTTATCGATTGTTGCTGATACTGCATTTCTATTATTTTTTGTTGCACGCTGGCAGCGGTAATTCCTGAATATTGCCCACCTTGCGTTAACTTAATCATTTCATCTTTATTGGTTTTTGTGTCTTTTGCTGACAAGACTGCAGTATGCTGGCCTTCCTGAAAAAATATCGCCAACAAAGTAAATTTATATTGTGACAACACAGCTGAATCCAGCTTTTGTTGTTTTTCATCTTCGGCTGGTGAAGACTTTAACTGTGCCAGCTTTTCCTGAAGTTCTGCCGGGATAGCCTGAGGCTGGATCACACTGGCGGTAAAAGATTCCAGTGCCTGACGTTCTTTTGCCTCAACATCCAGATAAACACGGCCGAAAAAATCAACTGCACAAAATACAATCGTTGCAGCTGCAGTAATGACAATGGCAGACTTATTCATGGCGTCACCACCTGATACAACAACTCAATATTAAAAGTGACATTGGTTTTTTTATCGGGCGCCAGATTACCACGCCAGTCAAAATTCATTGACACGACGTTTAAACCCAGCTGCTGCTCCAACTGATGACCAAACAACACAATATCACTCAAGGCACCGCTGACCTGGAAAGTAAAGACACCCCGCTGCAAAGCGGAGACAGGTTCGGGTACTTGTTCACCCCAATTAAAAAACTCTAATTGCAGGTTATGGGCAGCAACTTTTTTATTAAAATCCTGCTGTAAAGTGAGTGAAAAAGATTGTTCATCGTCACCCGTTAATAATAAAGCGCGTTGCCCGGCATACACTTTTTGCAGTTGAGCCAGTTCAACCTGTACCTGGTCTTTTTGTTCTAATAAACGTTCTGTTTTTTGCTGCCGTGACAACAAAGTGCTCAGTTCCTGAATTTGTTCCTGCTGCGCGTCATACCAGGGAAACCAAACAAACTGTAAACTTGCCAGCAGCAAAATAATGGCAATTAACAAAGGCTTATTTTGCAGCATTGACAGCCTCTTGGCGGAATTCAATTTTAATACTGAACGAATCAAGCTCACGTTCACGGCGGGTGGGTTCAGAAAATGCGGCTTTGCTGACGTAAGGCAGTTTGGTGATTGCTTCTACCAGCGCAGTGGCTACAGGTGTTGTGCCCTGCACCACTAACTGACCATTTTGCCATTGAAAAGCTGAAATATTGGCACCGCTTTGCAAAAGGTGTAACAACAAAGACCAGACTGGCAAGCTGGATTTTTGCTGTGCTAACAGTTGCTGTGTTTTATCCAGTTTGGTTTTTAGATCTTCAAACTGCTGCTTTTGTGCCATCACCTGGTCAACATCAGGGCCAAATCCAGCGATAGCCTGAGCGGCGGACGTTGCAGTCCAGTTCAGGTAAAGGGTCGACGCTGAAAAATAACCTAACAACACCACAAAAGCTGTGATGCCAATTGCACGCCATGGCAAAGCTTTGCCCTGAGGCCTTTTATAACGGACAAAGTTCAGCAACAAAGCAGGAGATAAAGATTTCAGGCCTTGCAGCAACAGTGCAGGCTTGGCACCAGGACTGATATTAAGCTCTTCTATTTCTTGCGGAACACCATTCACCATGGAAAAGGTATTCAAATCAGAACAAAGCCTGCTGGCCAGCTGGGAACTGAAGTGCTCAGCACGAACATACAAAAACCATGTATAAGCTTGATCGACAAGGGCAACTTTACAATGTTTCTGTTGCAGCGCCGCGTGCAATACCAGAGATTCCGGTAACAACACACAGAAAGCAGGCAATGACTGCATCAATTGACTGTCAAATACAAAGGTTTTGACCAGACTCTGGTGATTGGCTGTTTTTTGGATCTGATGAATACAATCTTGTCCTTCAAACTGTTGATCTAAAACTGCCTTTAAATCTGAACGGTTTTCAATAGGGTAAGTTTTTTCAAACTCGCGGTATGCACTGCGGGCAATAATATAAATGAGGCCTTTTTTAGGCACAGCCTGGGTTCCAACCCGCCATTGGTGCGATTCAATAGCAAATACAGAAGCCAGCTCAGTTGTCTGAAACCTGAGTAATGGCGTGACAAACCGAGAGATAATGCCAGCAACCTTGCGGCTGAACACCTCTGAGCTATTTGGTTTAGTTGGCATGGTTATACTTTTGATATTCCCAGAAATAAAACGGAACTGTTTCGTACGGATTAATAACAACGGTAAGTTTACGACTTAGCTTAACATCGTTCATAACCGCTGTGAAGCGAAGCTCAAGCGTGTTACCCGGTGTAACACTATAACCGTCCTCAATCTCCAGCCCGGTTAGGCGGGTGAAGTTCTCAGCCGTCAGCCTCCCTTCATCCCTCAGCCCAAGTACCACAGATAAAGTCGGTTCACCGACATATAACGCCATTTGTTCCGGGCTCATCGCTGCGGGGTTGACGTTTTTTATCGGATAAGAGCTCAGGTAAGGTGAGATTTTTTTAAACAGAGCGTCGTCAATGCCCTCAATAAAACGAAGTTCATCGACCATTTGGATGCCCGAACTGCGTTTTAACAAAGGCTCAGCTGACTGAATATAACGTTGCATAAACTCAGGAATGTCAGCTTTTGGCAAGACTAACAGTCGAAGATCCTGCATGGTTTTCTGCAACAGGGGTGGTTTGGCGCCATAAAGCTCTAGCAAGTACTTTACCTGCTTCAGGTTATAAATAGAGAAAAAACCTGACACATCATGAATTTGTACTTCCCAGCCAGGCATTGCTACCGGGGATCCGTAAAAATTCCAATACCTAGGTAGCTCCAGCGGGCTATCGGCTTTTATCCTGCGGTCGTGGGTTAATAATGAAAACAGCAGCTCCGACTCGTGACTATGTAACATCACCATCGCATCAGAGCGCTGCTGAATTTTAGCGGCTTCAATCAACTGTGCTTTTGAATTAAACACCACAGAAATCATCAGCACAGATAACATGACGCTTAACAACAGCACCTGGATCAGCGCAATACCAGTTTGCTCAATCGGGCTTTTTAAGTTGTTCATAACACTTCTGTTGCAGCTTTGGCTGCGATAACTTGTGCCCTGCTGGCGATACTGGCATAAATGGGAAACCCGGCAACATTGATTTGTACTTTCTCCGGATGGGTAAAAGCTGTCAGACCATCGTGTGCATTCAGCCATTGCCGTCTATCAATGATTTGATCATTTTCGTCCATCTCAACCGGTGTATTTACATCCGGCACCGCGAAATACTTAAATTCAATGTCTTTGATATCCTGCAAAACAACAATACGCTCGGAAAATTTTAACCTTTGCCCGGCCCCTACCAACCAGGTGTCTTTTAAGCTCGCTTCTTCATAAACCAGACGGTACTGCCCGTTTGTGTCAATCTCGCTGAAAATCCGGATCACCGCCGGATAACCGACATTCACAATAGGGCTGCCGGTAATGGCAGTAAAACCATCTTTTTTGCCAAGAAAATAAAATCCCGCTTTGTCTTGCTGATTCACCAGATAAGGCACAATACCGTGTAACGCACTGTTCAATAAATCAAATGTTTTTAACTGCTCGTAAGCTTGACTGACGTTGTCTTTTTCTTTGCGCCATTGTTTGTCATACAACTGATAACCAAACATCGCCATACCGAGCATCATTAACATAATGCTGGTGGCAATCAGTAATTCAACCAGCGTAAAACCGCGTTGTTGCCTGTTCACTGTGGCACCGCCGATTTCAGCCAGGCTATTTCTTTAAAGTTAAATTCCCGCGTTTTACTTTGATATTTTAATTGCAAAGTCACCTGATAAAGTCTGAATCTCGGTTCAAAGGTGACCTGCTGCAAATTCTCAACAATCAACGAGTTTGGCGGTGGTAAAAACTGCTCCGTCTTCGCCGACCAGCGATACTCTACCTGCTGAAAAGCGCCGTCACCGTTGAGTTCGGCTATTGGATTGTCGCGGATTTGCTGACGGATGGTGTCCAGAATAAAAGGTAATGGCGCATGCAACTTCACCAGATTTTCGGCTTGCCGGCTGTTTGATCTTGACTGACTGAACGTTGTTGCTGTGATTGCCAGGACCGACATCAGGATGACTGAGGCTATCAATACTTCAACCAGCGTAAAACCTTTGCTTCTGTTCATAAAGCATTAGCCCCGGTTTTTTCCCGGTTGGTTTTAAAAAGATACTGTTGTTTTTTTGAACGGACAAACACCTCGACACCTGCTGACATCACGTAGCCGTGGTGGTTAAACTCAATTTGTTGTTTTGGAAAAAAGACATAAGTGTAGTTATACACTTTTTCCTGCGCTTGATTGGGGCCGGCAATTTTTAGTTCAGTCCCATCCAGGTGCAGTCTATAAGCTACACCGTCCAGATAAGCCTCTTTGGCGACTAACTCGAATACCCTTTGCACTTCTGCCCACTCAGCAAAAGCTTTGTTGCGTTCGACCTGTGCCTGAGACAGCGGACCAAGCAACATCATCACCACACTGATGACAGCCATCACCACTATCAGCTCAATCAGGGTAAAGCCCTGTTGCTGCCTGGCCACTCCAGGCTCATTGTGTTGACAATGCTGCTGCACCACCATCAGATCCCAATGTCAGTCACAGTGGTAATACTCAACATCATAATGACCACAACACCACCTACAAGGCCCCCCATGACAACAATTAACAAAGGCTCCAATAAGCTGGTCATACGGGTTACCCACTGCGAAAATTCGCGTTGGCTTCGTAAGGCTATTTCCTGAAAAATCCGTCCCAGCTGACCACTTTCTTCACCCACCGCAAGTAGTGACGCGAAAAAATCAGGGAACAATGCACTTTGCCTTAAACAAACAGACAACAACTCACCTTGTTTTACTTTAGAGATAGCAATGGTAATTTCCCGGCGAACTTCTGCATTTTTAATATTGTTGCTGGCAAGTTCCAAAGCACGGTCAATTGCAACACCAGCATTTAGCATCATGGATAATCCTGAATTAAAACGGATACGCTCAACCAACAACACTGCAGTACGGAAAAGTGGTAAACGAATGGCTAATTTCTGCAGCGCCAGCTGAGTGCCAGGTTGCCGGATTGCCGAAGCCGCTGCCACTGACATCACGATGAGTCCAATCAGCAGATACCACTGATACTGAATTAACCAGGCTGACATACCGAGCAACATTGAGGTATACCAGGGCAAATCGGTACTCCCTTCAAATAAGCCGGACATATTTGGCACAACATAGTTAAAAATAAAGACCACTGATAGCAAACACACGACAAGAATAATCATCGGATACATCAGCGCAGTGATAATTTTCTGCTGTAGTTCACGTCTGAAGGCCAAATCTGTCGCTAATTCACGAAACACATTCGCCAGACTGCCGGTTGCCTCGCCAATGCCCACCAGATTGATATATAAAGGATCAAACACCTTACCGCTGCTCTCAAGCGCTTGAGAAAGCTGCTTACCACTTTTCAGTTCACTGCTTATTTTACTCAGCAGTTTCACCTGCGCAGGCTTTTTACTGGTTTTTTTCAGTAGCTCAATACCTTTATCAATTTTCAGTCCGGCATCAAGCAATACAGATAGTTCGGAAGTGAGAAACTCAATATCCGCCAAACCAAGCTTTTCTTCTCCAAAAACAGAGCGTTGCTGCTGATTATTTATTGGAGTAATAGATCTCACCATAATACCGCGGGTGCTCAGACTTTTTTTCGCTTCGGCCATGGTCGCAGCTTCAACATCGCCTGATACTTTGGCACCGGATTGGTCAAATCCCTGATAAACAAAAGCCGCCATTAACCTGCAACCCTTAACACTTCATCAATAGTGGTCAAGCCCTGACATACTTTTAACATGCCGTCTTCGAGCAAGTTGCGCCCGCCCCGGTTTTTGTTCACCTCACGGGCCTTCAGAATAAAGTTTTCATCTTTAGGGATATGGCGAATTTCGTCATCACAACGCAGGTATTCAATCATCGCCAGACGGCCTTTAAAACCATTATGGTTACAAAGTTCACAACCCACGGCAACACGCAGGTTGACCGGTTCTATCGCAAATTTAGTTGCGATAGTGTCAAGCTTATACTTCTGGATCAGCGCTTGTGCATCAGGCGCCGGCGCACTGCAATGAGGGCATAAACAGCGCACCAGTCGCTGCGCGACAATGGATACTAAAGCTGCATTTAATAAAAATTCTTCAACGCCTAAATCCAATAACCGGGTATAAGCACTGGGTGCATCATTGGTATGCACAGTTGAAAACACCAGGTGACCGGTCAGTGCCGATTGCATTGCAATACTGGCCGTTTCTTTATCGCGGATTTCACCCAGCATAATAATGTCAGGGTCTTGCCGGACTATGCTGCGCAATCCAGCAGCAAAATCAAAACCTATCTCCGGTTGCACCTGAACCTGATTGATGCCGGCTAGCTGATACTCAACCGGATCTTCCAGCGTGATAATTTTTACTTCAGGACTGTTCAGCCGGTTCAGAAACGTATAAAGACTGGTGGTTTTACCAGAACCTGTAGGGCCCGTCAGTAATACAACACCGGCTGTGGTTTTGATATCTTCCAGAATTTTCTCTTCAATGTCTGAAGAAATACCTAACACTTTCATATCGTAGTTGATGGCGTCTTTACGCAGAAAACGCATCACAACGCTTTCACCATCGTTTAATGGTAAAGCTGACACCCGGATATCTAAGTCGATACCACCAATACGCATTTCTATTTTGCCATCCTGAGGCCGGCGCTTTTCTGCAATATCCATACTGCTCAGAATTTTTAAACGGGTCGTGACGGGTAACACCAGGTGGGCAGGAACAGTATCAATCTCCTGCAACACCCCATCAATACGGAAACGGACTTTTGCTTTACCCTGATTCGGCTCAATATGCATATCTGAAGAGCGCATACGTAACGCCCGGGTAATGAGTGAATTCAGCAAATTGACAGTAGGCGCTTCGGCTGCCAGTTCGCGAAGCCTGGCTTCTTCCACAGAATTTAAAGCGCCGGATTCAGCAAAGTCAGCAACGAGTTCGGATTTGCCGCGCAGCAGGTTGAACTGGTCGTTATTTACAATTTTTATTTCAAAATCAGTAACTTTAGAAGAAATTAGTTCGTGAGCGTCTTTATTCAGTGGCGCATAGGTAGCAAAACAAACCTTGCCCTCTTCACAACTAAAAGGTATCCAGCCTTTGTCATACAACTCAGGAAGCGCCAATTCATTGCATGAAGCGGGCAAGGACCAGTCAGTAAGTTCTTCGTCGTTTAAGTAAGGTAAGCCAAGAAGTTTCGCGTAAAGCTCGGGTAGCACCTCTGTCGATAAACTACCCATGCTAATC
>JAYRUI010000035.1:11362-12897 GCA_041919175.1 Rheinheimera sp.
AGAATATTTTCAAGCTGACCACCGTATTTCAGCTGGTAGCTTTTTGCTTTTTCAACTTCCCCGCGGGAAACGCCAAATTGTTCCTCGAGCAGTGCAGCCAATTGCATCATTGCAACACAATATCCGCATTGTCGTCAGTACCGCCAGCTTTGCCGTCTTTACCATAAGACATTAAAGCAAAGGCTTTGCCGTCTGCGCCTGGCACAGTGTAAACATAAGGATTACCCCATGGATCCAGCGGCACTTCTTTTGGCAGATAAGGACCATCCCAGTTCTTTTTGCTGCTTTTAATAAGCTCTTCCAGATTTTCCGGATGTTGGCCTAAATCAAGGCGGTAAGTATCCAGCGCAGTTTCAATCAGCTTTAACTGGGTTTCAGCCGTTTTGATTTTTGATGAATCCACTTTGGAAAACATTTTGGGTGCAACCAGTGACGCCAGTAAACCCAGAATAACCAAAACGATTAACAACTCAATTAAGGTAAAACCTAACGCCCTTTTATTTCTCATACAAAACCCCATAAACAACTGTTTCTAAAGACAATGCACTTGCCGGTTAAATATCGTACCCAATTTTTCTAAGCAAATACACTTTGAGCGCCACCAGCAACTGACTGCGTGGTGCAGATTTTAATAACGCCAGCAAACCAGGTTTTTCGGTATAAAGCATCTGATAGAACTTCTGACTGGCTTTTTGTTCCCCGTTCATCAGATGTTGATGTTTGGCATACAGATACTCGTAACCCGAACGCCGTCTAACATGATTCGAAATACGCTCTGAGCCGTGGTCCTGATGCACGATATAACTGACGTCAGCACAACGTTGGCCGGCACCAAATTTTGCCACCAAACGTATCCAGGTATCGTAATCCTGACATGATGGCAAGTTCACATCAAAACCATCAATAGCACGCAAATTCTGGGTTCTGGTCATAACCTGATTGCCGACAATATTGGCAAACAATAAGTCATCCAGTGTAATTTGCCGCGGACCATTATTGCTGGTGAGCACCTGGCCACTGGCGGCTTTAATACGGTAACCGGAACTGATAAATGATGCCTGAGGATAGGTTTCATAAGCTTTCAGCAACTGACTGATACGCTCAGGGGTAAATTCGTCATCGTCATCCAGACCGGTCAGATATTCACCCTGCGCCAATGCAATTGCTTTATTTCGGGCGGCGCATGCGCCGGATGCCTTGTCATGCAAGACAACTTTGATCCTGCTATCCACAGCCGTGAGTTGCTGTACCCTGGCCTGAACCTCTGGTTCAGAGCCATCATCTACCACAATCACTTCAATATCCGTAAAAGTCTGCGCAAGGCAGCTACTTACAGCTCTTTGCAGCAAATCAAATCTGTTACGTGTTGGAATATAAACGGTCACTAAAGGCATCTGTTAACCTGACTTCCATCAAATGAAAGCTTTGTGTTGTTATTTTTTACGCTCACAAATCATCACTCTGGAAGTTAAAAAAAATTATATGCGGCAAAGAACGGGACATTTTACAACGTAGGATTGATTCTGCAACCCACA
>JAYRUI010000036.1:0-12864 GCA_041919175.1 Rheinheimera sp.
CGCCGGATCAGCTGACTTACCGTGACGCCACTGCGCTGTTGGCGGCAAAAAAAGCCTATCGTCAGGTGGTTCAGGCGCAAATTGGCGCTGTGGTGGAGCCGGATAATAAAGACAGCCTGCCGTTTCAGGTGTCGGGCCGTGCCAATTCTGCTGACTTTTTTGCCATGTTTGATGTGCCTTTTTTATATGGTGGTGGCTGGAGTGAAAACGCGGATCTTGAGCAGCAACAAGTGGTGGTGCTCAGTCAGGGGTTAAACGAGCGGTTGTTTGGTGGCAAAGATTCGGTCGGACAAAAAGTAAAACTGGCCGGTGATTATTATCAAGTGGTTGGGGTGATGGCCAACTGGCAACCCAGACCGCGTTTTTATGATGTCACCACCGGCGCATTTAATGAGGTTGAAGAGTTTTTCCTGCCTTTTAGCCATATCAGCACGCAAAAAATCAGCCGCAACGGTAATACCAACTGCTGGAAACCGAGCGGTGAAGGTTATCAGGCTTTTCTAGAGTCGGAATGTATCTGGACTCAGATGTGGGTTGAGCTGAGAAACGACAGTGAAAAACAACAATATCTCGACTTTTTAAATGCTTATGCCAGTGAGCAGAAAAAACTCGGCCGTTTTGCACGACCACTGAACAACAGGCTGAGCGACGTGATGCAGTGGATGCAAAACCAGCAGGTGGTGGCAGAAGACGCCAATCTGATGATGGTGTTGTCACTGATGTTTTTATTGGTGTGTTTACTGAACACTATCGGTTTGTTACTGGCCAAATTTTTAAGCAAAGCTCCGCAAATTGGTCTGCGTCAGGCGCTTGGCGCCAGCCGGCAGCATTTGTTTGCGCAATATCTCACTGAAGCCGGTTGTATCGGTATTGCCGGTGGTTTGCTTGGGCTTTTGCTCGCCTGGCTTGGTTTACAGGGCATTTCGCTGTTGTACGGCGATGATATGAAAGGGCTGGCAGAGCTTGATGTTGTTATGGTGGCGCTGGCGATGTTGCTGGCGCTGGTATCGAGTTTGCTGGCCGGTTTATATCCAACCTGGCGTGCTTGTACTGTACAGCCGTCGCAACAGCTGAAAAGCCAATAAGGAGTCTGTGATGTTAGAGCTTGGACCTATTTTTCGTGCTTTGTTACGCCAGAAGGTTGGTGCTGTACTGATAGCCCTGCAAATTGCGCTGACGCTAAGCATTATGGTGAACGCCATTTTTATGATGCAACAACGCAGTGAACAAATGGCAAGGCCCAGTGGTCTCGACGAAGCCAATTTGTTTTACCTGAGCAATACTGTTTTTGGCCAAAACTATAACCATAAAGCGGCATTGGACGATGATTTGCGCCTTATTCGTGGCATACCCGGCGTGGTTGACGCGACGCAGATCAACGCTATTCCACTCAGTGGCGGCGGCTGGTCGATGAGCCTGCAAAACAAAGCAGGTGAAGGCGAAAATGGTATTGGTGTGGCCGTTTATATGGTGGACGAACAGGGTATCGATACGCTGGGGGTTGAGCTTATTCAGGGCGAAAACTTCAAAAGCACCGACATTGAATGGCGCGCTGCTTCAGCGGTGGATTGGCCGGCCCGCACTATTATCAGTCAGGCCATGGCTGAAGCTTTATTCCCTGGCAAATGGCAATCGGCGCTTGGTCAGACCGTTTATATAAACAACAATGAACCTATGCAAATTACCGGTATTATCAAAACCTTACAGGCACCCTGGAATGGTTGGGACGGAGTAGAGCGCAGTATGCTGGTGCCTTATCAGCTGGAAGGGCGCAATAACAGGTATCTGATCAGAACCGAGCCAGGCCGTCGTGATGAGCTGATGCCCGTTATTGAAAAAGCGCTGGCGGAATCGGACAAAAACCGCATTATCCGTAGTGTCACCAGCCTCGAGGAAACCCGCAATGAAAGTTACCGTGGCCATAATGCGCTGAACAACATCCTGATGCTGGTGATCGTGGTACTGACGATGATCACCGCCTTTGGTATCGTCGGTCTGGCGATGTTCAGCATTAACCGCCGCAGGCGTCAGATTGGTACCCGCCGCGCACTGGGAGCCACTCAATTGCAGGTGATGCGTTATTTTATGCTGGAAAACCTGCTGATCAGTAGCCTTGGTATTGTGATTGGGGTGGGTGCTGCCATAGGGCTGAATATCTGGCTGGTCAGTAAATTTGAACTGAAACCGCTGGAGCCGCAGTTGTTATTGGCAGGTGTCGTGGCGCTTTATCTGGTGGGGCAACTGGCGGTGTTATATCCCGCGCGTAAAGCTGCTGCTATAGCACCGGCCACTGCTACCCGCAGTGTTTGATCTCTGACTACTGCGTTTTGTGATCCCGCTCTGTCGCCTTTACCGGCGACAGAGCGGGATCATGATTGTGTTTCAGCAAGTTAAAACAACTTCTGCCTGGTGCTGATATAACCGGCATAAAAAATGACCAGCACCCCGGCAAACCAGCCCATAGTGACAGGCTCCTGCCAGAACAGATAACCAAATAAACCGGCAAATACCACACTGCTGTAAGTCCACATGCCAATATCACTGGCGGGAGCCAGGGAATAAGCTCTGGTCATCGCCATTTGACCAACAGCGGCCAATACACCCATAGCGGCAAAAGCCCACCAGGCAATAGCAGGTAAAGGCTGCCAGGCAAAAGGCACCGGAATAAAAGAAATGACCGCAGTTAATAACGAAAAATAAAACACAATACGGGCTGCAGGTTCAGTGTCTGACATATACCGGATGGTGGTTTTGGTGACAGCCACCAGCACAGCCGACAATAAACCCAGCATTAAAATCAGCATACTGCCGGCTTCACCTTGCAGCGGTATGGCCATAAAAACGCCAACAAAACCCAAGGCAATGGCAAAGAGTGTTAAGCGGCTGGGCCGCTCGTTCAGCCAAATGCGCGCTATTAAAGGCACCACAAAAGGTGACAACAACAGTACCAGCATGGCCTGCGCCAAAGGCAGCTGGCTTATCACATAAAAAAAACAATACATCGAAATAATGCCGGTCGTGGCGCGGCTGGCATGCAAATACCATCTTTTGGTTTTTAAAATCTGGCTACCCTGGCTGATGATCCAGGGCAGCATCACCAGCAGAGCAAAAAAGTTGCGGAAAAACACCACCTGGGCCTGACTGGCGCTGTCGCTGGTGAGCTTCACTAAAGCGCCAATGCCGGCAAAACAGGCTTCGGCCAGCAAAAGCAACAGCGCAGCAACATAAAGAGGTTTAAGTGGCACACCCGACTCCGGACTTCGTGGCCTTGAGGTGGCGCGAGTGTAGCAGAAGAGCGGCAGCTTGTCTGAATGCCGGCTGCTTTGCTTCTAAAATCAAGCGTCGTTGGTCAGCAGCCGGAACTGAAAATTGCGCTTTAGAACAGTGAAGTCAGAACAGAGAAGTCAGTGCTTGACCCCATCAGCGGGTTGCATTCGCCACAGCGTGCTTTGGCTTCACAGGCTAACCGAGCTGATGCTCCAGCTGCAGCCGCTGTAATAATTCGGCCGGTGGCATAGGTTTGCCAAATAAATAGCCCTGAATAAAATAACACTGGCGCTGGGTAAAAAAGGCCAGTTGTTGCTCTGTTTCCACGCCCTCGGCAATACAATACATACCAAGGCTGTTCGCCATACTCAGCATGGCGTCGATAATGGTTTCGTCGTTGCTGTCGATGCCAATATCTTTAACAAAACTGCGGTCAATTTTAATGGCGTCTATCGGCAGCTCTTTTAAGTATTTCAGTGAAGAATAACCGGTACCAAAGTCGTCCAGCGCCAGCACTATGCCTTGTTCACTGAGGGCCAGCATAGTGGCAATGGCAATTTCATGGTCCTGCATCAAGGCGCTTTCGGTCACTTCAAAACGCAGATTTTGCGCCGGGATCTGATACTTTTTCAGTAACAACGCCGTTTGCTGGCTGAGATTTTCCTGCGCCAGATGGTGGGTTGATAAATTCACCGACAAATAAATAGGGAAACCGGCCTGATGCCACAGGGCTAAATCGGCCAAAGCACGTTCCAGCAAATCCAACGTCATCGGCACTATCAAACGTAAGTCTTCTGCCAGCGGAATAAATTCCGCCGGCGGTACCAGACCGTTTGCCGATTGCCAGCGCATCAGCACTTCAACCCCGATAATTTGCTGACTGCGGCTGTCATAAATCGGCTGATAATAATTAATAAATTCACTTTGTTGATAAGCACTGCGCAGCATGGTTTCTTTGGCAAGCTGCATATAAGCTTTTTCGTTCATCTCATTGATAAAGAACTGGAAGTTATTGCGGCCGCTGTCTTTGGCGTGATACATGGCCACATCGGCGTGTTTTAGCAGTTCTTTGGCGTCACTGGCATCTTCGGGGTAAACCGCAATCCCAATACTGGGCGAAATACTGACGGTATGGGCACCGAGCTGCATCGGCTCACCAATGGTTTTAATCATTTTTCGCGCCACATGGCTGATATTGTCGTCGTTTTTATAACCTTCCAGCAGCACGACAAATTCATCCCCCCCCAGGCGTGCCACTGAGTCGGATTCCCTTAAAGTATTGGTCAAGCGAAGGGCGACTTTTTTCAGCAATAAGTCACCAATGTCGTGACCCAGACTGTCGTTGATTTGTTTAAATTTATCGAGGTCTATAAAACACAAAGCCAGCGATCTGCGGTCACGTTTGGCCGCTTCAATGCCATGATAAATGCGGTCCATCAGCAGCGCGCGGTTGGGTAAACCGGTCAGAATATCGTAGCTGGCGAGGTATCTCAGTTCTTCTTCGGCTTGTTTTTGCGCTGTGATATCGGTAAAGACCAACACAAAAAAATCAACCTGCAAATCATCACCTACTGCTGAGATGTTGATCAGGGTAGGGCGCTCAGAGCCGTCCGGGCACAATACTGTTTCTTCACCTTGCCAGTGCTGATTCACTGTCATCCCCGCCAACAAACGGGTGTAAAAACGGCGGCGGCTTAAACTGATGCCCAAATCATGAGTTCTTGGGTTATTCAGGTACTCGTCCATATTGCCAAACACATCGGTAAAGGATTGGTTAGCGGCGATGACTCTTTGTTCTAAATCCAGCAACACCACCCAGTCGCGGGTTTGCTGGAAAGCTTCACCAAATAATCTGGCTTTTTCTTTAGTGGCGCGGGTTTCGGTAATGTTGCTGTAGGTGCCTATCACCCGTTCAATTTTATTATTACCAGATAATTCAGTCACTTTGCCAATATCACGGAACCAGAGCCAGCGGCCAGTTTTATGTTGCATCCGGTAACTGTGGTCAAAGTTTTTATCCGGCGCGCTGATAAATCTCTGCCACGCCTGCTGATAAGCGTCTCTGTCGTCAGGGTGAATTAATGACAAATGTTGTTGCATGGTCAGCGGGTTCAGCTCTTCGTTATAACCGAGCATCTGATGGACACGCTGCGCATTCATGGTATTTTTATGGCCATGCCATTCCCAGGCGCCGCTTTCCACAGCGTCCAGTGCCTGTTTTAGCCTTTGTTCACTGGCCAGCACCTTCTGATGGGCGCTTGCCAATAAATTGCGTTGGGTTCGTCTGGCGCGCCACCACAACAACAATAACAGCAGCAGCACCGTAGCGTAGGCGGTGAGGGCGCCACTTGAGCGCCATGGTGCTGCAGCAATACTGAGTGAAATATAGGCAGGTTCACTTTGCATGCCGGTCATGGGTGAAATTGCGACCACGGTAAACATATAATTGCCTGGTTTAAGTTCTGGAAATACCACTGAAGAGCCGGCCTGTTCCGGGTACTCTAATTTTTGTTCACCATCGAGCCAGAACTTGTAACTGATTTTGCCGCTGTCGCGAAAATTCAGTGCAGAAAACTGCACTTCAATCCCTAAAGCATCGTGGGCAAAGGCAAAAAACTGACCACTCAAGTCGCCAAGGCTGGCGGTCATATGTTGGTTCAGTGCGCCAATAGAGGTGATCACCACTTTGGGCGGTTTTGGTGCTTCCATCAGCCGGCGTGGGTCAAACAAAGTCACACCGCGGCTGGTGCCAAAGGCCAGATCACCATTTTTTAGCCGGGTACTGGCACCAAAAATAAAAGCGTTGCTGGCCAGACCGTCTTTTTTACTAAAATGTTCCAACCTTAAACTATGGGTGTCCATTCTCGACAAACCATAGTTACCGGCAAACCAAAGATTGCCGGAATCATCAATTTCGTTGGAATGGATCATATTGCTGAGCAACTGATTTTCGGTATGAAAATGGTATTTCAGTGTTAAGGATTTCAGGTCAAAACCCAACAAACCTATGCCCTGAAAGGTCACCCACATTCTGTTTTGCTTATCCACACTGAACTTGTCAGCAAAACGGTCACGGCCAGGCTGGTAGTCGTTGGCCTGATAGAGTTTGCTGAGTTTGGCGGCGGTAACGTCATAGAGCCACAGCTGATCGGCGGCACTTAACATCATCTGGTTAGAACTATCGGGTAAAAAACCTAAAAACCGACCGGCAAAACGCGGTGGAACCAGCTCTTTAATGCCTGATAATTCAGTAAGTTCACCGGTTTTTGGCTGGTAACGGTAATAGCCGTTTTTCGTGTAAAACCAAAAGGAACCATCCTGTGCGCGCCAGTGGCCAAGCGCGTTGTCTTCAAGCAGGGCCTGTTGTGAAGCTTGTTGCATCGGCGCTGGCAAAAATACGCGGGATACCGGGTCAAAATATCGCAGGCCTTTGCCGGTGCGCAGCCAGAGTTTGCCATCGTCATCCGGATAAATGCGACGCACCATAACGGCAAAATTATTGGCCACTTCAGCCGGATAAGGCACAAATTCCTGCTGCCCGGTATTGAGGTTTAATTGGTGTAAACCTTGTTGATTGGCCAGCCACAGCTGCTGCGGCGCCCCTTCGGCCAGCGTAAAAGCCCCGCGACCCAGCGCAGCATTGTTGTCGTTGCCCTGATTGTCGATAGCCTGAAGTTCAATATTGCTAAAACTGGTGCTGCGTGGATGCCAATAAAAAGCGCCGTCGTCTCTGCTGGCCAACCACAAACCACCGTCGTTACTGGCCACCAGATCAACAATAGCGTTGTTGCCAATTTCATGGCTGCTGTCGCTAAAACGCCATAACAATTTGGCTTGTTGTTGCAGTTTATCCAGTTCGAACAAACCCTGATTGCTGGCAAGGAGCAGTTTGTCCTGATGCTCCAGCATTTTCAGGATCATTAAATCGCTAAGTACAGGGGTTGCGACCAGCTGGCTGGTCTCTGTCAGTGCCTGTAGCGGAATACTGGATAAGCCGTTATTACTGGCGATGTAAAGTTGATCCTGATACGGATACACATGGCGGACAATCACATTGTCAGTGCCTTGCGGTTTGGGCAATACCACGCTGTTACTGGTGCCGTTTTGGGTGTTGAGCGCAAATAAACCGCGGTTAGTGGCAATCAGTAATTGTTGACCGGACAGCCATAGCTGACGAATGCGACCGTTATCTTCTTTTGTTACCGGCATGCTAAACAGCTTTTGCAGCTTGCCGCTGGTTAAGTAATAACGATAAACCTCGTCGTTCAGCGCCAGCAATAACTGATCGGCAGATTCAACCTGAACATCAAGTAACAGCGGCATATCCAGCTGTTCCTGTGCCGCCAAATCCAGCACCAGTTCTATTTTTCCGGTGCTTTTGTCCAGCAGAAACAAACCGACATCCGAGGAGGCCGCCCATAACCTTTGCTGCTGATCTTCAAAAATCTGATTAAAACTCTGATCGGTTAAATCATGGTTGTCGGAGCGCACCAGCAGGTTGCGGGTGGCATCAAAGCGGTTTAAACCATTACTGGTGCCTATCCATAAAAAACCTTCGCGGTCGAGGTATAAACGCTGCACATTGCCGCGGGACAAACCTTGATCCACTGTCAGGGGCAACAATAAAGGATTTACACTTTGCGCTTGCAAGGGGGCGCAAAACAGCCAACAAAATGCCAGCAGGTGCAGGAGTTTACGCATCAAAACTCATTGGCAAAATAAACATAACAGCATCGTCTGTTGTCAGGATGTCAATAAAGGTGAAAATATCGCAATTGACCGGCTAAAGTCCAGAACATCCCTATATATTTGCGTTAATCCGTTGTTATCTAAGCTGAACTAAACTGGGTACAACGCCACCATCAGCAATAACCAGCCACTGGCGATCAGTAAGACAACGGCTTGCTGGACCTGACGGCTGATCTGCAAAAAATGGATGATATCCAAAGCTTTAGGTTCGGTAGCTGGACCAAAACGGGTACGCTGTTGTTTGGTGGCACTGTAATAACGCGGCCCGGCCAGATTTCGTTGTAAGGCAGCACTGCTTGCCGCAAGCAACCAGCGTTGTGGCAAGGCGTAATCCTGTTCTGTTGCTTGTTGGCGGTAATAACGGCTGCCGCGCCAGTTTTTTAATAACGCCAATAGCGCCGCAGTTAGCAATTGAGGCAACCAGGCCATCAAGGTCAATAAACGGCTGACTGGTTGACCAAAGGCGGCAAAACCGGGTTGTTTTGGGTTCCAGCTTTGTTGCAGCTCAAACAACAATCGATAAGCTAAAGCTGCTAAACCTCCGCCCACTAAAAACCAGAACAACACCCCAACCCATTGTTTGGCAAGGCGTAAGGTCAGGCTTTCAATTGTTGCCTTACAAAGGCCAACTTCAGATAACTGCTGACTTTGTCTGAGCACCAGCGGTTTGATTAAATCTCTGGCCAGGCTCAGCTGCTGTTTTTCAATACTTTGAGCCAGTAAAAAAGCCTGATTACGCTGATTTTGCCAGTCGAGGCAACAATACAATAACAGCGCATGCCAGAACTCTGGCCACTCCGACAAACTGGCAAAAGCTGCCGCCAGTGCCAGTAACGGCAACAGCAACACCAGCATGGCTAAGGTACCGGAAATCAATAACTGCTGCTTGCCGTAACCGGGTTTATTCACTCTTTTGGCAAGGCCAATAGCGGCCTGACGCACCACTTGTAACGGCTGATAACTGGCAGGCAGCACAAAAGCTGAACTGAGCGCTATCATCAGCAGCGCCAGCAAAGGCTGCTGCAACATGGGTTGTTGCAGCATTTGCAAAAAGTCAGTCAGTGGCAGCGCAGACCAGTCCAAGGCGTGGCTCAGAGGTCAACAGACTGAAGTTTGGGTAACAATGCCATCACCATAGCGCTGCTGTTGCGCGAGGCCACTTCCAGATAAGCATCAAAAGAGGTGGGTGATTCTTTACCGGCGATATCACTTAAACTGCGGATCACTACAAAAGGTGTGTTCAGCTGATGGCAAACCTGGGCAATAGCCGCGCCTTCCATTTCAACTGCCAACATGGTTGGGAAAGTGGCGCGGGTTTTGGCGATACGTTCAGGATCACACATAAATACGTCACCTGTGGTGATCAGGCCTTTTTTGGTTTTGCAAAAACCAAGCGCAGCAATACTTTGTTCTGCAGCCTGAATAAGCGCTGGGTGGGCGGTAAACGCGGCCGGTAAACGTGGTACCTGACCCGGCTCATAACCAAAAGCGGTCACATCCACATCGTGGTGACGCACTTCAGAAGAAATCACAATATCACCCACTTCCAGCTCAGCATCAAAACCACCGGCTGAACCTGTGTTAATCACACAATCAGGTTTAAACTGGCTGATCAGCAGCGTGGTAGCAACGGCTGCCGTCACTTTACCAATGCCGGACTGTACCAGCACCACGTTCACGCCATTAAGCTGACCCAGATGAAATTCAAAGCTGGCGATTTGCACAGTTTTTGCGTTGCTGAGTTGTTGTTTCAGCAGGGCAATTTCCTGCTCCATGGCACCGATAATTCCGACAAGCTGCATAAGTTTCTCGCTAAGACAAAAAGCCACATTATACGAACTGTGGCTTTGGCTTGCCGAACTTTTTCACACCGCTGAGACTTGCAGTGTACCTGCAGCACCTTTGGTCAGTTTTCCGGCCTGATAATCCCGGATGGCTTGTTCTATTTCTGCTGCCGTGTTCATCACAAAAGGACCATATTGCACCACAGGCTCGTTGATGGCTTTGGCGGCCAGTACTAACAAACGCACCGGCGTTTTGCTCTGTAGCACCAGTTCTTTGCCCTGAGTTAATACCGCCGCATGGTGGGTTTTCACCAGGCTGGTTGCGGTACCGGATGCCACCAGTACTTCACCTTCAAAAGGGTAAACCAGCGCATTATGCGCTTCCGGCAGTTGTAACCGCAGTTCAGCGTTTGTCGTCAGGCTGATATCAAAATACTGCGGTTCTGTGCTTAAGCCCTGAATCGGCCCTTTGGTGCCCTGTATTTGTCCTGCAACTTTAAGTACACCGGCAATGACCACTGCGCTACCGCCATTTGGCAACTTAGTGCGCCCCAGCTGTGCTGGTTTTAAATCTACATAAGCCGGGTCTTTCATTTTTTCAGCGGCTGGTAAATTTAACCACAGCTGAAAACCACGCATCAGACCGGATTCCTGCTGTGGCATTTCCGAATGGATTATGCCGCTGCCGGCTGTCATCCACTGCACACCGCCCGACATTAAATGTCCTTCATTGCCAAGGTGATCCTGATGCAACATATGGCCATCCAGCATATAAGTCACAGTTTCAAAACCGCGGTGTGGGTGGGGCGGGAAACCGGCAATATAGTCGGCAGCCTGGTCAGAACCAAAACAATCCAGCATTAAAAATGGGTCAAGTCTGAGCTGTTGTTGTAAGCCAAGACTGCGGCGGATTTTTACGCCGGCACCGTCTGATACCAGTTGCGCCGGAATAAGGTGTTTAATTTGACGTTCACTCATGGCATTTACCTGCTTGTTTGCAATTGAATACGCTTAGTAAACGCTGTTTTGAATCGAATGAAAAGCGCATATAAATGCGCTTTATATCCTAAAAATTAGAATTATTGGTTGGCTGCTGTGATTTGCTGTTGCATCTGCTGTTCATGTTGCAGCAGCCAGACTTTACGGCCTAAACCGCCGGCATAGCCGGTCAGGCTGCCATTATTGCCAATGACTCTGTGGCAAGGCACAACGATAGCCAGTGGATTGCGACCATTGGCGGCCCCCACAGCCCGCACTGCTTTTGGTTTGTTGATAAAGCTGGCAATAGCCCCATAACTGCAGCTTTGGGCATAAGGAATATGTTGCAACGCCTGCCACACCTGCTGCTGAAATACTGTGCCTGCTGCGGCCAGCGGCACGCTGAAACTGCACCTGGTGCCGGCAAAATACTGCTGCAATTCGCTGATGGCCTGCTGCAAATACAGCGCAGCCCGCTGTTCAGGGCTTAAAGTAGCGTCAGTAACCGGCGTCAGCGCAATAGGCATTTGGATAAGAGCGCCATCCCGGATGGGCGCCAGTTGTTTTGCACTGATCTCCATCAACTGCGCCGGCAGCTCGTCGCTAAACTGGATATGGCTGATGCCATGCTCTGTGGCGACGACACAAAGTTCACCCACCGGCGTTGCCATGGTTGCCTGAAGCTGGATGCTGTTTTGGTTTTTTATCATTTTTTGATCCTTGTTGTGCTGCGCTTTGCCACCTTGCTGTCTGCAATAGAGGTTGTTTCGCTGGCTTTGGCCGTTTTTGTTGCTGGTGCCAGGCCAAACCATAACTGCAAAGTGGCATAACTGCGCCAGGGGCTTAAGCTGGCCGGATCAACAGGCTCAGCACGTTCTGCCAGCGCTTTCTGGATCCCTAAATCACCGGCCAGCCAGATATCGGTATCGGATAAACCGCGCATTTTGCTGTATGCCACTGTCCATGGCCCTATGCCTTTGAGTGCCAGCCAGCTTTCCGGTTCGGCAGATGGGGTATCGACAACAGCTTGAGCTAAAGCCCATAAGGTATCGCGCCGGGCTTGTGGCACTTTAATCATTTGTAAGTCGCTTTCAAGCAGTTGTTGTGGCGTTGGAAACAGCTTTTTAGCGGCATCATCCGGCAACTCGCTGCCAAGCGCCTGCACCAACCGGTTCAGCTGGGTGCGGGCTCCGGCCACACTGACCTGCTGACCAAGCACAGCTCTGACGGCTGCTTCCCACACCGACCATAAACCCGGAATTCGAATGCCGGATTGCAGTTTGTCACCAAACAGCGGTTGTAGTTGTTGCTCTATGGTCCGTAAATCGGCGTCTAAATCCAGCAGGCGGCGAATGTGCGCCACCACCGCTGGCAAACCGTCCGGATAAGGCCAATAAAGGCTAAGCCGCATGCTGTTGTCAGACTCGGGCTGCACGCTAAACCAGCCGCTGCGCTCGTTGTTATCAAGCGGCCAGCAAAAAGTGCGGCCATAACTTTGTTCGGTCAGCCATTCCATGCCGTCCAGACTCCGGTGTTGCCAGAATTGTAATAACAAAGGCCAGTTCAGCGGTGGGCGAAAGGGCAGGGTTAAACTCAGCATAGGGCTACTCTTTAATTCAGGTTGACGGCGGATTTGGCTTGGTGTGAGTTTGAGTTGTTTACTAAAAGCGTCGTTAAAACGCCTGACACTGTGAAATCCTGCCTGCAAAGCAACATCAGCAACCGGCAAGGACGTTTGATGGAGTAGCGTTTTGGCAAATAACAACTGTTGGTATAAAGCATATTGTTTTGGCGGCACACCAAGTTCGCGGGCAAAAAGTTTACGTAAATAACGTTCACTGATGCCAAGGCGGCTGGCAAGGGCTGCCTGATCACCGTCAATTAACGCGCCTTCTGCAATGAGCCGCAGCGCACGTTGAAAGCTGGTGTTACTGCCTTGCCAGGCGGGTGAGCCGGGAGCGCTGTCTGGCCGGCAACGCAGGCAAGGGCGGTAACCGGCAGCTGCAGCTGCGCTTTGGCTGGCATAATATCTGACACCGGCTTCGGCTGGTAAACGCGCCGGGCACACGGGCCGGCAATAAATACC